>JADFJZ010000111.1 GCA_022565195.1 Planctomycetota bacterium
CGAAGTGTGACACCCGTTCGACCGAGTCCACCACGATGGCCACCGGGATCGAACCATCGACCTCTACGACGCACGTATGCGCATGATACGCGATTTCGGGAAGACCGAGCTTCAGGCGAAGATCGATCAGCGTAACCACCCGGTCCCCAAGTATCGTTACGCCTTTCACGCAGTCTGGCTGGCACGGAAGCCTCCAGATTCTTCCTATCCAGCTAATCTGCCGAACTTGGCTGATCTCGACCCCGAACAGTGCACCATCCAACGAAAAAACGAGATAAGGTCGTGTGCGGTGAGGGCCGGGGACATCTGCCTTGGGGCGGGAAGTTTGATGTACCATGTGTAGCATGCGATGTATCCTCGCTCTGTTGCGCGTGGCCTTTCACGCTGAAGTATGACGTTCCTATCTATATCGGAACATCGAACCACGACTAGTCGTTATCGCACCACAAATCGGGCCGCCGTGCCTCGCAACAGCGGTCCTATAATCTTGGCACGATTGGGTGTCAACGGCGCCGCTTGCCACCCCGGAAGCCCGTATCGTAGACTTCCTGCGATGTACTCGCCGCAGGGGGAATGGAAGTGTCACGCACTTCTTGGGTGGTTTTGGCAGCTGGGCTGCTGGGCGGATGCCATGCATCTGCACCGCGACAATGGGAGTCGTCGCTGATCGTGAACAACGCGGAGGCACTCGCCGGTGCCCGGGCGGCCCCGACTATTGAGGCGCGTTTTGGCGGGGTCGTACGGGACGCCGACGCGGAACACCGCATAGAATTCGTCGGTCGCCGGCTCACACGAGGCCTTCCGGATCCGGGTTACACTTATCAGTATCGCCTGCTCGATTCCGATAAGATCAATGCCCTTTCCCTACCGGGTGGGCGGGTCTATATTACGCGAGGTTTGTACGCCAGGCTTTCGTCGGACGATCTATTAGCGGCGGTATTGGCCCACGAGGTCGCGCACCTTGCGTCCAGGGATCATTTCAAACCTGCGCCGAGCGATGCAGGCCAGGCACTCAAGAAAGAGTTGTCTGCTGACGCGTATGCCTTGCGGATCCTCGGCGATGCCGATCTCCGCCGTACAGCGCTGATCGATTTGGTCCTACTCATTGAGGACGCACTGCCTGCCGGATGGGCCGAGGCCCGCGCCGCTAATCTGACTGAAAGGTTGCGCGACGGCGATAATATCGCCCCCAGTATCGGCATGAAGTAGAGGCTCCCGCCCGGCACAGATTTCTTGTTGACACATCAGAAGTCGCTCCTACCATATTGCATAAGGGAAGAGGATGGTTCCTGGAGCCCATAGGCTGCGGGCGCACCATGCCAGTTCTTAAACCGTGTACCATGTAACTAACTAGAGAGTCATGAAATGTTGATGCGAATCCTCTCGAGATCTACGATTGTCGTTCTGCTGGCTGTATCCGCCGTCGCAATGCCGGGGTGCGCTACAACAGGCAAGGCACGCTCCGAAATGCTCACAGGCGATACCCAAGTGGCGCATGAGCGGCACGCGTCCGGGCTCGACAGCCAAACCGCCGATAAGAAGTAGTGCGTCCACCCCTCGACTAGACCTTCGCAGACCGCCCGAGTTCAAGAATGGTTCCTCGCAACTCGGGACGCTTGGGCTGGGTGGGAGGCGACGGGCAAAGTTCCGGAATCTGCTTAGCTGGGGAAGAGCCGCCTGATGATACCGCACGTAGCGTAACGTGTGATCCGGGCTGGATCCTATGAGTGGTGCCCCATCATCCAGATTCCAAGCTGCGCTGGCCCTCGACCGTGCGGCAGTCCGGCGCGCTGCTTACGGATACCGTACCGCAATCCCTCTCGGCGCCTGCATCTTTCTAACCATGCTGCCGGTCACCATGCTCGTGCCGGTGCTCAAACAAGTCGTGGCCGACCGCTTTGGTGTGTCCACATTTTGGACGCATAGCTTCATGTCCATCAATATGGTGGGCGCCATTGTGGCGGCGCCGCTGGGCGGAATCCTCGCCGACCGTCTGGGCAGACGTAAATGGATCCTCGCAGCCGCGCTTCTGTGCGACGGCATTTTGCTTTGGGCCCTTGGGAACGCGAGGAGCTTCCCACTGTTCATGGCACTGCGGCTGTGCGAGGGAATGTCGCACATCCTGGCATTGACGGCGCTCATGGCCATCGCTTCGGATTGGGCGCCGTCGGGTCGCCGTGGCCGGATGATGGGCGTGCTCGGCGCCTCGATGATGTTCGGCACGACCGTTGGCTCTCCGCTCGGTGGAACCATCGGTCGGACCGCGCCGCTGCTCGTGTTCCCGATCGGCGCTCTGATCGCTCTGGCCGCGGGCCTGCTCGTCGTGTTCTTCGTCCGCGAAGCCGATGATTGCAGAAATGGAATCACATTTCGCGATATTCGCAAACTGGTCCGCACGCACCGCGCATTGGCGGTGCCCTACGCCTATGCCTTCATTGATCGCCTCTGCGTCGGAGTGATCATCAGCACGTTCGTGCTCTACCTGAGCGATAGTTTGTTGCTCGCTCCGCATCAAATCGGTATGATGATGGCCTGTTTCATGCTGCCGTTTGCAGCGCTGACTTATCCTGCCGGCCGGCTCATCGACCGCATCGGCCGAGTTTGGCCGATTGCGTTCGGCAGTATGGCGTTCGGCGTGGTGTTTGCGACCTACGGTCTGTGGAGCCCGGATCTGCTGGTCGTCGCGATGGTCATCTCCGGTGTGCTGAGTGCAGCGATGTTCGCACCAAACTTGGCGCTGTGCGCGGACCTGAGCCCCAGAGAATTCAGCGCCACGGCATTTGCCGGCTTCAATATGGCCGGCTCCCTGGGCTTTCTCTGTGGCCCGCTCCTCGGCGGAACACTGTGTACTGTCCTGCTGTCGGCTTCCGGCGACGCCAGCGGCTACAAAATAACGCTCGGCTTGGCCGGGGCCACTGAAGTTTTGTGCGCCCTGATCACTCTGCCGATGCTGCTGCGCTTACGTCGAAGGGGACTGATCACGTAATTGAACCCAGGGATTTTGAAGGAGTATCGCATGGTTACTGTTGGAATGAACTACAAGATCATCGAGGGCAAAGGCGAACTGTTTGAATCGGTGTTCAAGAAGGTGCTGGGGATCATGAACGACATGGAGGGTCACAGCGAGTCGTGCCTCTACCATGACGTCAGCGATCGCTGCTCCTATCTGATCATCAGTGAATGGTCGGATCGGTCTGCCTTCGATGCGTTCATTGCCTCGGATCGCTTCAAGGGTGTCGTCAACTGGGGAAAGGAAGAGGTACTCTCCGCCCGCCCGAAACATGAAGTATACGAGACGGCGAGCGACAAGCAGGATCCGGCTTCCGCACCCACCGGTTGCCCCGCGCACTAAGATCGGGACCGGCGTCATGGGCGAAGCCAGGACGAGAAGGCCGGCCACGACACGATGCCCGCGCCGAAAGAAAGCTCAATTATCATTACTGGAGTTCCGTGTCGTACCGGCCCTGGTAGTGCTTACGCATGAGTTGCGTAATCGTCTGGGCGTCGGGCGCGTCCTCGACACTGTAGACAATCGACGTGTTCCCGCTTCGGATCACGTCACCGTCGTTGAGCGGCGTCGGATCCTCGATGCGTTTGCCGTTCACGCTCACGCCGTTGGCGCTCTTGAAGTCGATCGCTGAATGACCCTCTGTATCCGAATCGCGCTTGATTTGAAAGTGCATCCGGGACATTTGCGGGTCCAGAATCTGAAACGTGCAACTGTGATCGCGACCAACCATCACCAGCCCGTGTTGCTCAAGCGCGAATTTCTGCCCTTCCGCAGGTCCGTCAATGATAACCAATGTAGCCATGATGTGTCTCCCGTAAGCGTTGGCCGTTCCTCGGTTTGCCGGCCGACCATTCCCAGCGGCTCCCGGCTCAAGCCCGGAACCGCTTCTCTGGATTATGATACCACAGCCATTGTGCGGGGTCCAAACGGCGGCAAACGAGGAGTCTAACCGCAGAGGCCGCTGAGAACGCAGAGAAGAAAAACAAAAAACCACAATTCCCACTCTGCGCTCTCAGCGATCTCTGCGGTTAATTCTGCCTGGACAGTCGGCGTCGCACTGGCCGCGGGCGGTCAAGCGTGCGTCTCGGTCGCTCTCAGCATCACAGCCGCTTCACAGGCGATGGCCCGGCCCTGCTCTACTGCGCCCGTTCCGGAATGGGCGCTGGACTTGATGCTGACGCGGCCCCATTCGAGGGCCAGCAGATCCGCCAGAGATTTCTTGATGGAGAGCTTATGCTTCGACAAGTTGGGCCGCTTGGCGAGGATGGTCACATCCACGTTGTTGATCGCCCAGTGCCCGGCCCGGATCTCCTCAAGGGCCTGTGCGAGCAGGTCCGCGCTGCTGAGATTGCCGATCGATTGCTCCGCGCCCTCCTGGCTGGAGGTGGCGGTGATGCCGTGTTCGTGCAGTTGATCCACTGGCAAGCCCAGCGAGTGGCTGAGCTGCTGCAAGTCCTCAGGAAAGCGCTCGCTCATGTCCGGCAGACACGCGGCACCAAACAAAGCGTCGATGACCGCGTGCAGCAGGTCGGCCTTGCTCTTGAAGTGGTGATACAGCGCACCCTTCGTGACGCCCGAGTTGGCCAGAATGCGGTCGAGGCTCGCTCCCGCATAGCCGTGGGCGTGGATCTCGCGGAAAGCGTTCTCCACGAGTAGCGCACGAGTACCCTCGGGGTCGCGCGTACGCCCCAGCGTGGGGTGTTTGGTGGTCTCTTGCGTTAACATACCAGTCAGTATGTAGGAAGTGCACGGCGTTGTCAAGGGGTGATAAGAGAGATAAGCGGCGTGGCTGACATTCGGTTCGCAAGTAAGCCGCGGCCCTACATCCCAAATACGACCTTCGCTGACACCCAATACAGCCCATCCTGATAGTGGGCGGTGTGCCGAGCCCCGAGACTCCAATAAGGGTGACAAGGGCGGGAGGCATGATGTCTCGGCCTGCTGGTCACCGGCTCGATCTTGCCAAGGAAAGCCCGGCAGGTCGCTGAGAACCGTTAGCACTCGAGCGGAGTTGATCCGATGAGCTTAGGCGCCGTAGTCCTCGAATCGAAACATGGGCTGCTTCTGGCGGCCCCCGACCAGCCGCATTGGAACGATCTAAGAATTAAGCTGGAGCGGGAGGGAACCGCAGTAGATGTCGCTCGGAGCGCAACGGAAGCGTGCGACATGGTTCAGAAGCGGGAGTACGAAGCAATTCTCCTCGGGCTGCACGTCTCGTCAGAGGGGCTACCGGCCATGCTGAAGCGCATCCGTGGCTCGGGGTGCAACGACCACTTGCCCGTGATTCTCATCACGGAGCAGGTCGATGAAGAAAAACTGGTTCAGTGCCTCCAGCTTGGTAGGTGCGATTTTCTCGCAACCCCGGTCCGGCTCATGAGGCTCCGGACCCGGCTGATCCACCTCCTGCGGAGTCAGGCGGACGCCGTGAATCTGACGTTTGCCAACCTGGAGATGGATCGAAACGATTGTCGGCTGATGATCGACGGCTCCCGCGTTGGACTCACCCCGACGGAATTCAAGATTCTCGAGTACTTCCTCTCCCGACCTGAATCGTTCATCAGCCGCGAGGAGCTCAGGAGAGCGGTGTGGAGCACGACCTTCGACCCGGGCCCACGCGTAATCGACGTCCCCCTTCACCATCTGCGAGCCAAGCTCGGAGCCAACGGGGCAGCGGCGTGCATCGTCACGGTATGGGGGTTCGGATTTCGCCTCACCACCGGAGTAACGATGCGGGATCCGAAGCCGGAACAACCTCTACTGAAGTCTTAGGAGACCGCATGATGAAGCTGAACATTGGAACAAGACTGGGCCTCGGCTTCGGAATCCAGATACTGCTTACCGGCGTTCTGGGCATAAGCGTGTTGTTCGGCATGGCCAACGTACAGGGCCGGTTCCGGTTCGTTGTTGCCGGTCGAAGACATGATGTACGTCGCGGCGTTGAGGCTGAACACGCCGGTCTCCCGGAGCGGGTCGGGGGGATCCTGGATGCCGATGATGGTTAGGGTCACGTTGTTGAACTGGTTGAGCGTGGTGTCGAGCAACATGTCGATCCGGTCGATGGTGGTGCTCATGTCGAGAT
>JADFJZ010000112.1 GCA_022565195.1 Planctomycetota bacterium
TTTGAGGACTTCGAGTTCTCGCGCACGATCGCGATTGGTACGTGCTTCTCGTCCGGCGATATGGTCACCATGACGATGACTTCGCAGGCTGACAATCGGTCGTTGAGCTACACTGTTCTGACGACGGCTGAAGAAGGAGCGGAGTGTCTGGTGGTGACCGAACAAGGCGAGTGCCTCGTCGAGGGCGAGGTGACGACGCGCGTACTGGTGCCACGCGAAAACGACAGGGTCGATGACGAGTTTCGCCACATCCTGATCGCCAACGAACCGAACGATGTGTGCGGCACCGGCAACGTCACGACGTGCAGCGACGATCGTTATATTTGGGACGGGCTGACCGTGTCCGCCGACTTCTGCGAGCCGGTCTACGTGTCCAACGGTCACGTGGTCATGGGGTTGCTGGAGGATCTGCGCGACGGTCCGCCGGACGAGACCGAGGACGGCAACCCGCTCGACCCGGCGTTCCGGACCACGCCGATTGAAATACTCGACTTTGAATCGATCATCATGAGCGATCAAGTGCTGGGCAAGAACGGTGACTTCGTTGTCATCCGCACACAGAGCAACCTGGACGGCGTACTGTTGCAGGATGGAACGGCGGAAGTTGATTTCGAGACGGAGATCGGCGTGGCGGTGGTCATCATTCGACCGCCGTGCAAACAGTTCACCGGGATTGAGGGCAGCGAGACGCTGCTGACCGTCGATATCCGCGGGACGATGGAGGATGACGATGATTGCGGGTTCGACCTGGGCTCGATCGACGCCTTCCTGATCACCATTCCAAAGACTCTCAAGAAGGTGCGTTTGTTCCTGAACGGCAGCGAGCTGGACGAGATCCACCTGTAGTCAGAGGGGACGATTCCGCTCCTCTCTCGCGTCCGCGCGGGCTCCCGACAAGTCGGGTTTCCATCCCGCCCGCGGATCGTTGGGGTCTGGACATGATCGGTTCCTTTGCACATACTATGCGATCACCCGGCAAGTATGTACATTGAGGAGCGGTCATGAGCATCCTGATCGATCGAAATACGAAACTCATTTGTCAAGGCATCACGGGCTCGGCGGGCGCGTTTCACACGCGTCAGTGCCTGGACTACGGCACGCAGGTCGTCGGCGGCGTAACCCCGGGCAAAGGTGGGCAGAAGTCCGAACACGGCCTGCCGATCTTCAACACCGTCGATGAGGCGGTGCGCGCGACCGGCGCCGATGCGACGATGATCTTCGTCCCCGCGCCGTTCGCAGCCGACGCCGCCATGGAGGCGGCTGAGGCGGGCATCCGCGTGGTCGTGCTGATCACCGAGGGCGTGCCCACGCTGGACATGGTGCGGGCCCGAAAGTTCCTCGAGGACAAGGGAGCCCACTTGATCGGGCCGAACTGCCCCGGCGTGATCACTCCGGGGCAGTGCAAGATCGGCATCATGCCGGGCTACATCCACAAGCCGTCCCACAATGGTGACCAGGCTGTCGGCATTATCTCGCGCAGCGGCACGCTGACCTATGAAGCCGTGTGGCAGTGCAGCACGCGCGACATTGCCCAGTCAACGTGCGTGGGCATCGGCGGCGATCCCGTCAAAGGCCTGAACTTCATCGAGCTTCTGGAGATGTTCGAGGCGGACGACGACACCGACGCGATGATCATGATCGGCGAGATCGGCGGCACCGACGAGGAAGCCGCAGCCGCCTACATCAAGGAGCACGTCCGCAAACCGGTGGTCGCGTTCATTGCCGGCCAAACTGCTCCGCCGGGCAAACGCATGGGCCACGCGGGCGCGATTATCAGCGGCGGATCCGGCGATGCCCAGTCCAAGATCGCAGCCCTGAAAGAGGCCGGCATCGCGGTGGCCGACTCGCCCGCCGATATCGGTGAGACGCTGCTGCGGAAACTGAATACCTGACTGCATCGTCGGGATGACATCCTGCGCACAGCAGCAACTGCTTTTCCGGCCCACTCGTTGTGGTGTGATCTGCCAAACAGCAAGCTACTGCGAGAGGTTTCCCAGACTGACTTTGTCGTTTAGCAGACGCTGAATCCCGAGTCATTCGACATCAGAGAGAGGGCCACCACTCAAAGGACCAGTTCATCGAGCGCGGCGAGCCATTCCGTGTACGAGTAAGCGACGTCAAACTGCTCGTGCATTTCGCGCAGGCGCGCCAAGGCCCATTCGGTCAGTTCGCTCTGCCAGCCTTCATCCGCCGACTCGCAGAAGAACACGCGACAGCCCAGGGGGCGACCCTCGCGAGTTGTACACATGCCCTCCTGCTGGAAAGGGCAGACCTGATTCGCGGTGGTAGGGTTCTCACTTGTCGTAAGTCCGCGTAGGCTTAAGCCTGCGGCTCGTTGGTCGTCCCGTTTGGGGCGGGGATCTTGTTCTTGAAGGCGGTCGGGGTGGCGGGCGCGGAAGTAGGCGAGTTCCAGGGTGGTGACGTACAGTTTGTGGCCGAAGGCGCCGAACTTGCAGCAGGCGCCGCGGTTGCGGCACACCGGCTGGTGCTCGGCGATGCGTTGGTCGAGTTGTCCGAAGAACGCGTCCAACTCGGCGAGCAGCGCCGGATTCGTAGAGGCTTGCTGAATAGGCGCGAGGTGGAGCATGGTCAGAACTTTCGTTTACGTTGAATCTCGATTTGAACAAATCCGTGACGCTGCCCATCATTCATGCCGGGGCAGTCTTCGGCAGCGGCCGACCACGCCGAGGCCGTTCTCAGATTCTCGTCCCAGAAAGGCCAGTTGCGACATTGTGTCGGGCGAACGGGGTAAACGCGGCAAATCCGCCGGCCGTTTTCGTGGGCCAGGAACACGCAGTCCCAGTTCTGACGAGAACCATGCTCCTTGAGCGAATACTTAAAACCCACGCGCCGGGCGTACCGCTGCGTAAAATCCGCGAGGTCCAGTTCCAGATGGTCGGCCATCGCTTGCCGCTCTTCGGCCGTCGTCCAGACGTACCCCGGCGAACCCGTGCAGCAGTTGCCGCACTGCGTGCAAGTGAAGTTCAAGCCGTCTTGGTACCATTTCTCTTTGGGCACGATGTTCTCCGCATGTCCGACGCCGACCCACTCCAACATAACAGTCCGCGCGGTCATGTTCAACAGCCTGTGGTTCGGAGCGGTGCATTGCCGTAAACTGTTTGCCATGCGGTTCATCAAACATCCCATGCTGCTGTTGCCGATCATCAGCATCCTCGCAGGTGTGGGCACGCTGATCTTCGCCCACCAACGCACCGGCAGCATCGACGGTTACGCCTTCTCGTCGCTGGACGGCCGGGAGTACTACCAACTGGCGATGAATCTGGCCCATCACGGCCGCTTCAGCCAGAGCGAATCACCACCCTTCGATCCCGACACTTGGCGAACGCCGGGCTATCCACTCTTCCTGGCGATTCACATGCTCATATTCGGGGATTCGCCCAGAAGTGTCATCGTGGTGCAGCAATTGCTCAATCTGGTCAATACTCTGTTGCTTGCCTTCATGGCGATGAAGTACATGAGCACCCGCCGGGCGCTGCTCGTGGGTCTGTTGTTCGTATTCGAGCCCTATCATCATTTCTATTCTCTGTGGCTGATGCCGACGACGCTGTTCGTTACTGTTCTGCTCTTGATCTGGCATGTGTGGCATCGAGCGACCGCGCCAGGCCGCTGGCAGTGGTCCGCTCTGTTGGGCGCGCTCACGGGATTCGCCGTCTTGCTGCGGCCGCTCAGCATCTTGTTGCCCGTCGTCGTGCTGGTGGGTCTGGGGATCGAATGGTTTCGGCAGCGCGAGAAGCGAAAAGTGTTGTTCAGGGCGCTCGGTGTCACATTGGCGGCCATGATGTTGATCGTCGGCGTCTGGGTCGGGCGTAACAAGGTCGTGGCGGGTCGATTCGCACTCTCGCACCAGAGCGGCATCGTGCTGAGCTATTTCAAAGCCACAGAAGTCATGTTGTGGCGACTGGGGCGAACGGCCGACCGCCATGCTGAAACCTCTCTCGACCCGGAGAACGCCGGCCAACCACACGGCGACCAGTCGCATGGCGACCAGCCGCACGGCGACCAGTCGCATGTAGTATGGGAGGACATCGATGCGCGATTGCGAAACCACTTTGCCGACCTGCCGGCGGAGCAACTGAATCAATTGCAGTGGGCAAAGTTGGCGCAGGGCAACAAGACCGATGTCGATTCCTTCGAAGTATCCGCCGCCCTGCGCTCGATCGGGCTGGAGATGCTGCTGCAAGAGCCGCTGAGCACATTGGCGTGCTGTTTCGTACGCTGCTTCTCGATCCTGACGTTTCCGTTGAATCTCGCGATCAGCCCGCCGGCTGAGCCGTACGCGCCCGATCGGCTCATGGCTGCGGCCAAGGGCGGGATCTATCTGGCGTTGCTCGTGTGGGTGCTCGCTCGACTCCTCATGGAGCGACCGCTGCTGGAACAAATCTACTTCCCGCTCGCCTGCACGTTGGCGTTGTTGCTGGCCAGTACGCCGCAACTCGACCCGCGTTTTCGCGTGCCGATGATTCCTTTGCTGTTGTTCGTCGCACTACTGCCGCGTCGCAAGCACCTCTCAAAAGAAAACCCCCACTGATCTCACGATCAGCGGGGGCGTTGACGATCAGTGATTCAAGCTGCTTCAGCCCTGAATATGTTCGGCGTCGAGCGCTTTTCGCAGCCGCCGCTGCACGTCCAGAAGATGGGCCCGCGAGGCATCATCGAGATTCTGGTTGTCGGACATCTTGGCGAGTTGGTCATACAGTTGTTCGGAGGTCATGCGGATCAGGGCGTTGGCATCGGCGGGCACCAACCGTCCGGGCGGGCTGAGCAGGTAGCCCTCAAGCTGATCCGTGAAAGCCCGCTGCAGGCCGCGTCGCACACTGCTGATGAACGGATCGCTGTCCGAGTAGGCCTTCGTCGTGGACTTGCCCACGTTGCCCCACACCGCCATGGTCAGCGAGCGGATGTGCTCGGCGAGGGTGTAGGGCTCCTCGTCGGGCTCGTACATCAGTTCCATATCGTGCAGTCGCGTGATCGTGAAGGGATTGAACAGCGGCAGCAATGCCATCCGCATGATCATTTCGATGCGATCGTGCAGATTGAACTCCAAGTATCGGTCGAAGTCATTGCTGCCCCAGTGGCCCCAGCGACCCGGCGCCAGCTTGGTCAGCAATTCCGGACTAAACTCGAAAAGGTCTCCCGAGAAGATCTTGCTGGAGACGAATTCCATGGCCTCCCTCTGCTTGGCAGCCGGCACAACCACAAACGGTGGACGCGCGTTGGGATCGCCCTTGTGGTCGCGATGGAAGTACTGGCCGCCGACATAGCGGCCGGCGTAAATCGAGGAGTTGGCAATCTCGAACAGCAGGCGGCTGAACCGCCGGCGAAGAATCGAATAGCTCTCGCCATCCTCGACGGCCCAATTGGGCATGTCTTTGAACAACTTCTCGACCAACTCGATGCGGTAGTTCGCGTACTCCAATGGGTCGGATCCCATGTCCCGGCGATTGACCAGCGGGTCGGGATCGAACAGCCCGGTATCTTCGTCAGTGGCATAGGCCAGGCCCTCTTCCGCCACTCGATCGGTCAAGGACTTGAGCAATTCCTCTTCGCTCTTGTAGGGTTCAGCGACCGGCCGATAGCCGTATTCGATGGCCCAGATATCATAGGGTCCAATGGTGGTCATGCCGTAGTCGCCCTGCAACTCCTTCTTGGGGTGGAACATGAAGGCATTGTAGTCCATGACGCTGGCGCTGATCGGCCGGCCGTCGTCGACGTTGCTGAGCGTGTCCTCCAGCGGCAGCCAGGTGCTGGCCTTGAAGTTATGCCGCAGGCCGAGCGTGTGCCCGACTTCGTGCGCCGCCACTTCCTTCACGACTTCCTGCAGGTACTTTTCCGGCAGCTCTTTGTACCCTTGAGCGGCGAGAATCGTGCGCGACATGGCCAACTCATGCTGAACGCTCGCGCCGCAGTCGCACATGAACCGCGAAAAACGCTGCCTCACCAAATCCATATCCGGCTTCAGGCCCGGCTCTTGAATAATGTCCAGCCCGTAGCCCGGCAGCAAGCGGTCTTCGCGCAGGCCGAAATCGAACCTCGG
>JADFJZ010000113.1 GCA_022565195.1 Planctomycetota bacterium
TCCGCGTCCATGAGTCCGACGCTCGCGCCTTCACGCTGCAATCCGATGGCCAGCAGAACCGCGATGGTGCTCTTGCCCACGCCGCCCTTGCCCGCTCCCACCGCGATGACGTTCTTGACGCCGGGTAGCTTGCTTTGAGTCTGCTTGTTGGCCCGAACTTGAGCGCTCCATTCGAGTTCAACCTCGCGCACGCCGTCGAGGCGTTTCACAGCCTCGGTCACGTCATTCTTGATAGTGTCTTTCAACGGGCACGCCGGCGTGGTCAGCTCGACATGCACTTTCACCAGGCCGTCACAAATGGCCACGTTCTTGATCATGTTCAGCGTCACCAGATCCTTGTGCAGCTCCGGATCGTTCACGGTCCGCAGTTGGTCCAGGACGTCTTCTTTCGTCACTTGAGGCATCTCTTCGTCTCCAGATCGATCGCCCGACGGGCCGGTCGGCCCTCGGGCACAGCCTGATTGATGTTGCGTCGGCGTACTATAGCGCATTTGCAGCCGGCGGACTACCAGTCGTTGTCTGAAAACTCCGGTTTCGTAGCGGCCGACCTCTGTGTCGGCCGTCGGTCGGCAGGGACGCCGACCGCTACAGGAATTTTCAGACAGGCCAAGTCGTCGCCAAGAGCAGCTACCCGCGCCCGTTGCAGCTTCTTAGGGGATGTCGATGTTGTTTTCTGCGGCGAGTTGAAGCAATCGTTTGTGGTGAGTGACACCCTCATCGGCCAGTTCCTGGAAAATGGCCTTCACGTCAGGCTGGTCAGTGTGACGCTCCATTTGACGGTAGAATCGGGCAGTCATGGCCTCTGAGGCAACGACGCCACGAACCGCGTCCTCGAAGGACTGGCGGTCGGTGATGTTCAATGACCTCGGGCCGCCCTCGACGACTTGCTTTTCTTCGGGGCTGAGGACGAAATCCGAACCTGGATAATGCTTATCGAGCAGGGCCCGCAGCCGACTCCGATGCTCCTGCTCTTCGGCCACCATTTCGCGGAATTCCCGGCGATCCTGCTCCCGCTCGGCCTTGTCCGCCAGTTGCAGGTAGCAGTAAGCAGCCATGTCCTCGCCGTAGCACCCGAGAGTCAGCGCCTTGGCGGTCTCCATCGTCGACAGCAATTCCTCGCGCGACTTGCTCATGTGGACTGATGTACCACAAGTCGATCAGATGGGCAAGAATGGATCAAGGCCCAAAGGCCAGCCCATCCGCTGCGCTGCAGGATTGGGCGAGTTGCTCCAGCAGATACTTCTTCGACAGCGCGATTTCGAGCACAATCGGATCGTTCGGCCGATCTGGGCGGTAAATCAGATTCATCGGCACCGCCACTCGGCCATGTTTCTTCAATTCCTCGAAGATCGCTTCGTCACCCGTCGAAAAGTCGGCCTGCAAGGCCACCACGCCGCACGCTTCCATTTTCGCCCGCACCTCGGGCGTATCGATGGCGAATTTCTTATTCAGTTTGCACGTCGTGCAGTAGCCCGCAGTGAAATCGACGAAGACTGTCTTGCCATCTCGCACGGCCTGCTCAACAGCCTCGGGAGACCAAAGCTCCCACGGTACGTGATCCTTCCAGCTCTTATCTTTTTCGGTCCTGCCCATCGCGATCCGTCGCAACTCCTCTTGCGCGTCCATAGCCGGGCCAATGGGGTAGTTGAGGCCGTAAATAACCGATGCAGCGAGCGCGATGACCGCGATGGCACTGCCACGATAGCGCCAGCGCAGGGCCGCGGACATAGTCATGCTGATCTTGCCCCACAGCCAACATCCAAACGCGATCGCCACGAAAAACACCAACGTCCATTCAAGTCCTTCGGCGCCGATTTGAGTGACGAGCGGATGGATCAGCCAGACAACCATGCCCAGCAGCATGAATCCCATGACCCGCTCGAAGGTGATCATCCAATTGCCGGGCTTCGGAAGGAAGCTCAACCAATTCGGGTAGGCGCCCAGCAGGACGTATGGAGATGCCATGCCCAGCCCCATGAACAGAAACGCGAACAGCGCGATGCTCGGCGGTTGCTGCGTGGCCCAGGTAAACGCGCCGACCAACAAAGGCCCGGTACAGGCAAAGCCCAAAACGGGGGCGAGCATTCCCTTGCCGAATGAAGTTGCAATGCCCTCTTGCCCGATGCGGGCATCGAGTTTGGCAGCAGCGTCAGGCGCCTTCAATGTATAGACGCCGAGCATGCTCAAGGCCAGGGCCATGACAACAGCACCAAGCCCGATCACGACCACCGGGAACTGCAAGACGTTGTTCCCGGCTGCGGCAAGGAAGCCAAGTACCACGAAGAACAGAATGACGCCGATGCCGAATGACACGCCCAGGGCCAATGTTCGGCGGCGCGACTCGTGGGCCTGCTGCACGAAGCCCAAGACCTTGATCGACAGCAATGGCAACACACAGGGCGTGGCGTTGAGAATCAACCCATAAAGAAAGCAGGCGACCAGCAGACCGGCTATTCCGAACCGTCTCAGAAAATCCTCGAGTCCCCCGGATGACGCACTGCCGCCTGATGGCGTCTGTGCGTCCGGCGCACTGCTTGCTTGTGCCTCGACGCCTTCATCGCCTGCGATCTCCGATTCGGCTTCTTCGGCGGTGGGAAGCGCGACAGCAGTTGCTGCCGTGTCTTGTGTTTTGGGGGCCAGGCCGGTCAGGTTCTTGCCGGAAAGCCCCTCGACACCGAGTCGTGCGCGCGGGTTATCGGCGAACGCGGTATCGGCCTTCTCCGCTGGCGCATGTGGTGGTTCCTTGGCAGGTGCCGCAGCGCCGAAAAACTTCTGAGATGCCGACTGGACTGGATCGCCCTCTTTGCCGACGGGCACCTCGATTTCCCAGGAGATGTTCTGCGGGCGGTAGCATTGCCCTTTGTCGTTGCAAGCTTGATAGCGCACCACACCCGCGAAGCGCACCGATTCGCCCGCCAGACTGTCCTCTGCCACGCCATCGACGCGAATCACGACCCGGCCGCCGTACTCGGCCACCTTAAGATTGCCGGGGAGCGAGCGGACCTTATGTTTGGGAAATTGCGGGTGGCCCAACGTCACGCCGTTGGTCGGTTCCACGAAGACATCCGTGGCGATGAAGCCGGCCGACAGCGGCGTGTGGGATTGAATGTGGTTGCCCTGCTCCACATTGATCACGACCGCCAGCTTGAACTTGTCTTTCGGCCTGATTCTATCCACGCTCACGACAGGTTTGATTTTTACGTATTTGGCTTCGCTGAGAGCCTGTGGGAAATGCCGCCGGGCTGTTGCGAAAAATTTTTCATTAGCGGGTTCTGCCTGCGCATTGGAATCAACGACGGGCAGGCTCAGGCTGAAGGGCTTGGTCATTCTGATGCACTGCACCTTGCAGACCAGCAGGAGCATCTCGCCTTTCAGCTCGACTTGAGTCCCCGGTTTGAGATCGGCCGGCGGCGTAAGGGTCGTTGTGAGAATCGGTTGACCCTCATGGATGTAGGTGATGATGTCGCCGGGCGATTCGTGGCGCTTCGGGACGGGGTGCTCAAGAGCAGTGGTCTCGAATCCGTCTGGAAGCTGCCAATTCACATCGGGCGGCAAGCCCGCGTCGCCCGCGTTCTTCCAGTAAGTGTGCCAGGCCTTTTCGATGTCGATTTGGAAAGCGATCTCGAAGGGTCGGCCCGGCTGGACGGCCGTGACGCTGGCATAGGGCGTGACCGTCACCGTCGGTGGCGCGGCCTGAGTTGCCGGCACCAATGCCCACCCCCAGACGAACAACGTACACAATCCGGATGATTTTCCGAGGTGAATGCCGAAGAGACTACTTCTCTGCCTGTTCATTGGCGATCATCCTTTTCTGGTGGCGTGGCGGCGGCTCGGCCCATTATCTGCTCAAGTCAATCCGCCGCAATTGATATAACCTCTTGTGAGAAGGTCAGTTTCGTCAAATACAGTCGCCATTTTCCCTTGACAGCTACAATGGCAACACTGTACTATAGATCGAGAATCGACCAACGCGTCCCCAAGGACGCACGTTATTTATAAACTAGATGCCTTACGGCTGCCATTTTCTTTCATAAATAGATCGAATCTGGGCGGCGAGGTGGCGTTGAACAAGGAGTATCGGTCTGTAGCATCGCCCACCCTGGACGGGACTGGCGAGTGTGATTGCCGAGTAACAGTTGCAGATATGCACGACTCAAGTGCTTGCACGGAAATTCGTAAGTAGCTTCTCCAAAAATGCTTATGTTGATTTGGAACACAATCGTTCCCGGCGTGATTGCCGTGGGGAGATTTCGGGTGGGACGAGGGCACTATCTCCCTCGCGGCTCCATGAACCCGCGCAGTCACTGACGACCTGACTACTTGCGATTCCAATCGGTTTCCCCGCCCTCGCCAGGCATGACTCCCCGCGGTGTTTTCTACGGGTTTCGGCCATGTCCAGGCTGTTTTCTTGTTCGCGCATTCGTAATTCGCTTTTGGCTAACAAATCGATTGGCGGTTTGGGCCGGGCTACATTTGAACTCTGGCGCTTCGAGTTTGCTTCAGAACTCGTGGCTCCGGAATAGAAGGGCTCTTAACGACCAATGATACTAATGGAGATCCCATACTGGGGGTTCTTGCTGGGCATGGCCTTGGGGCTGGGGCTCGGGTTCATTGTGTTGACGCTCTTGCATCGGACGCGGCTGAAGACACTGCAGCAGCACGGAAGCGAGATCGTCACCTTGGCCGAGAAGCAGGCCAAGATCATCGTCCACGATGCGCAAGTCCAGGCGAAAGAAGAGTACATCAAGCAGCAGGAACAGTTCAAGGCCGAGACCACGGAGACGCGAGCCGAACTGCGGTCCATCGAGAAACGCGTCTCGAAGCGCGAAGATAACCTCGAAGCCAAGCTGGATACGCTCCAATCCAAAGAAAAGAAGCTCGAGCAGGCGGATCGTCGCCTGGCCGACCGCTCCAAAGCGATCGAACAGAAAGAGGCCGAAACCAACAAGACTCTGGAAGAGCAGAAGATCCAACTGCTGCGCATATCCGGCTTCGATATGGAAACGGCCAAGAAAACAGTGCTCAGTCACCTTGAAGACGAAATGCAGCAAGAGTGCGGGCAGATGATCGAGAAGATGGTCAACGAAGCGAAGGAGACTGCTGAAGAGAAATCGCGAGAAATCGTCATCACCGCCATCCAGCGATATGCCGCGGCGCACACCTCCAGCAGTGTGGCGCGCACGGTTGATGTGCCCTCGGACCAAATGAAAGGCCGGGTCATCGGCAGAGAGGGTCGCAACATCCGCGCTTTCGAAAAGGCGACCGGCGTTGACGTGATCGTCGACGACACGCCCGGAGTAGTCATTGTGTCGGCCTTTGACAATGTCCGCCGGGAGATCGCCAAGCTTTCGCTGGAAAAACTGATTCAGGACGGCCGTATTCATCCATCGCGGATTGAGGAAGTTGTCGGGGAAACTGAAAAGGAAATGGGTGAGCACATTCGCCGGCTCGGGCAAGAGGCGGCTCAGGAAGCCGGCGTCCCGTCGCTGCACGAGAAGGTCATCGAATTAATGGGCCGGTTGAATTTCCGCGTCAGTTACAGCCAGAACGTGCGCCGGCATTCGATCGAAGTCGCCTATTTGACCGGCATGCTGGCCGATCTACTGGGGCTGGACGGAACACTGGCCAGGCGCTGCGGATTTCTGCACGACATTGGAAAGGCTGCCGACCATGAAATGGAAGGCGGGCACCCCACCATCGGCGCTGATTTGCTGAAGCGTTACGGTGAACAGGACGAGGTCGTGCACGCCGCCCGCGGTCATCACGACGATATCCGTGTGGAGTACCCGTATACGGTCCTGGTAGCGGCGGCCGATGCCATCTCCGCAGCGCGCCCCGGAGCACGCCGCGAAACATTGGAGAAGTATGTCCGCCGGCTGGAAGAGCTGGAAGCGCTGGCCTGTGGGTTTCCCGGCGTCGACCAATCGTATGCGATACAGGCGGGACGCGAGATCCGCGTCATCGTCGATTCCAAGCGGCCCAACGATCGGGAAGCC
>JADFJZ010000114.1 GCA_022565195.1 Planctomycetota bacterium
GAAGTGTGGTCGCCTGCAACGTTCCGTGACGACCGCCGAGTATGGGATGCCGTCCAGTTGCCGTTAGTTCTTTGAGCGGAACCAGTTAGGCGTGTTCGTTGACTTTTGAGCGGGTTTCGAGTTCAATAGAGTACAGAGCGGCTGACAGCAGCTTGATGTGGTTCAGTGAATGTCTGTTTTTTGCGGCGACCGTCACTCGGCCATCGCTCCGGCCAAGATCAACCTCACTTTGCGTGTTTTGGGTCGGCGGGCAGATGGCTACCATGACCTTGAGTCCGTGGTCGCCAAGGTAACCCTGTACGATGGGATCGACCTCCTCCCCGGAGACGATCCCGCGATTCAAATAGAATGTACCAATCCTGCCGTACCCACAGATACCCAAAATACCATCTGGCGGGCGATCGAACTGCTTTCAAATCGCGCGGGATCCTTGCCGCCGATGCGGGTCAAACTGCACAAGCAAATTCCGCTGGGCGCGGGGCTGGGAGGCGGCAGCAGCGACGCAGCCGCGGTCCTGATGTTGCTCAGCCGGCGTCTCGACGGGCGCGTGAGCGATTCCGACTTGGCGCACATCGCCGCCGAGGTCGGCTCGGACGTGTCCTGCTTCCTACAGCCGCACACGGTCCACATCAGCGGCCGGGGAGAGATCGTGCGTCCGGTCGAGCTGCCTTGGCGCGGATGGGCCGTGCTGGTGTTTCCGCCGTTCGGCGTCTCGACGTCTGCCGTCTACGCAGCGTGGCAGGCCAATGGGAGTGCGCCGGATCGCGACGCGGAAATCTGTCTGAAAGATACTTGCAACACCGCCGAAAAGCTCGACGAAGTGTTGTTCAACGATTTGGAGAACAGTGTGTTCGCGGTAGAGCCGCGAATGAGACATGCCAGGGAACATGTGGAGGATTTTGCGCAGCAGCGATTTCATGTGACCGGAAGCGGCTCGACCCTGTTTGCCTGCCTCGATTCTCACGAACAGGCCGAGCAATTGAAGCAGCGGATCGATCAGCTTTCCGGGTTGAAGAGTCTGGTGACCAGAGTAATTACTTCGGAAGACAACAAGTGAGGAGCCGACATGGAGATCTCAGAAGTACGAGTCAAGTTGGTCAGTAATTCCAAGGAACGGCTGAGGGCGTTTTGCAGCATCACGATCGAGAGTGAATTTGTCATCCGCGATCTCAAGATCATCGACGGCCTGAACGGCACGTTCGTGGCCATGCCGTCCCGCAAGCTGGCGGACCGCTGTCCGAAATGTGGATACAAGAACCATCTGCGGGCGCACTTTTGTAACGAGTGCGGCAAGGAACTCGGTGAGCAGCGCGGCAAGCGCGCCACCAAGCGCGGCAAGCTCCACGCGGACATCGCCCACCCGATCAACGCGGGTTGCCGCGAGCGCATCCAGAACATCGTGATCGGCGCCTTCGAGGAAGAACTCGAAAAATCCAAGCAGCCCGGCTACCGGCCGCCGGAATTTGATTTCGGAGATGACTCTCACGATGATGAAATGCAGACCGAGCATGCCGTTCGCGAGGAACCCACAAGACGGCAAGAACCGGCGCCGGAACCGCAGCGTGAGGCAGACCGCGCACCTGCGGATGAGCCAGAGGAGGATGGCGGCGGATACGACCAAATGATCGCGGAACTCAAAAATGATGCCAAAGAACGGCGCCAAAAGCGCGATGCCTCTCACCGCAGCTTCGACCCGGCTCCCGAAGAAGTGACCGCACCCGCCGAGGAGCCCTGCAAGAGTGAGTCGCTCGCGCCGGCGACTTCCGGCAGCCCCGACGACTCGGTCGGCTTCGGCCCGCCTCCCGGAGAAGTGACCCCGCCCGCCAAAGAGCCCTGTGAGAGTGAATCGCTCGCGCCGGCGGCTTCCGGCAGTCCCGACGACTCGGTCGGCTTCGGCCCGCCTCCCGAAGAAGTGACCCCGCCCGCCAAAGAGCCCCGTGAGAGTGAACCGCTCGCGCCGGCGGCTTCCGGAGGAACAGGCGGCTCCGGTACGCAGACCAAGAGCAAACCGAGCGATGAGGGCTTTGGCGCCGGCCTGCTGTAATCGCGCCGCAATCCAGTGATCCCCAAGCTCCGGCCCCCAGCCGGGGCTTTTTTTGGACGCGTAAAAGGTGTCAGGAAGAATTTCGAGGCCCATTAAAATTCTTCCTGACACCTTTTCTTCTGATCGGGCGCCTCGCTCCGTTCTCGTCGCGCTCTCATAACTGAAAAGTCCTGCGTGTTATCGGGCGGATGGGCAAATCGGTTGTTGACGCCGAGCGATCCGTACGCGATGTTTAAAATGCTGCTGCGCATTGCTATTTCAAATAACGGAACGCTCTATGACATCTGATTCCCAGACGCATGTCGAGGCTGTCTTGATCAGCGAGCCGCATGCGCGGATTCGAAGTGGTCTGGAGGTCAGCCTCACACAACACGGTTACCACGTGGCAACCGACGATGGCTCAGATCCGCTTGAAGCGATCGAGGTGCAGGTGCCGGACGTAGCGGTGTTGTCCTGCGGCCTCTTGCCCGACGGCTTTCGCATTTGCGAACAGGTGGTTGAGGATGGGATCGCCGCGGCGATCATCATGTCGAGTCACGAACCCACCAAAGAACTGGTCATCAAAGCAGCCCGTGCCGGCGCCAAGGGATTCGTGGTGACTCCCACGAGCGGTCCCAAACTCCGGCAGAAGGTGGAGAGCGTCTACAGTCAGACTCCCCAGGCCTCATCCAGGGCCAAATTCCCAATCATCCGATTCGGAGCCCGAAATTTGAGCGATGCCCAGAAGGTGGACATCATCATGCGCGACGTATCGGAGATTCGGGTCATGCCCCATGCAGTGGCAAAGATACTGCAGGTCACGAACCAGGATGACGTGGGGGCTCACGACATCGCAGCAGCCGCGGGATCAGATCCGACCATAGCGGCGATGGTTCTGAAGCGGGCCAACTCCGCCTACTACGGCGGCAACGGTCAGATTTCGGACCTGCGAGCAGCCGTCGTCCGGTTGGGCTCCCGGGAGTGCCGTGATCAAGTCATTGGGATGGCGACGTCCGATTTGTTCCCCAAGATCGAGAAGAGCTTCGGATTCAATCGCGTGTGGCATTGGGTTCACTCCCTGTCCTGTGGCCTGCTGGCTGAGCATCTATCGCGCCGGCCTGGGTTTGTAAACTGGCAGGATGCGTTCGCCGCTGGTCTGCTGCACGATATCGGCAAGCTCATCCTCGACGATTTTCTCACCAGCGCCTATGGACGAGTCGTACGGATGGCCCACACCACGCGGATCACGATGCTCGCCGCAGAAAAGAAGGTCCTTGAGCGCGACCACGCCCTAGTCGGCAGTCAG
This sequence comes from Planctomycetota bacterium, assembly GCA_022565195.1. The sequence goes on from JADFJZ010000114.1 coordinate 3,330, forward strand.
GTTTTGCAGCGCTGGCGATTTCCGGAGGCCATCTGCCAAGCGATCGCCGATCACCACGACAGCCAACATGTCGTTCCCGCAAACCATGCAAACCTTCCTGGCGCGATCTTTCTGGCTGATCAAATGGCCAAAGCGATGCTCGTGGGTAGCGGGGGCGATTTCATCGTGCATGACATTCCACAGGCAGTGTGGGACCGATATGGTTGCCGCATCGTCAACTTCGAGACCCTGTGCGGCCAGTTGGAAGAACAGCTGAGAGAATACTGCTCGTTTCTGCGGATCAACGACAAGGAAGCAGGAGACGCTCTGGATCACAACCGTGATTCGGGCACGGCTGTCCTGTTTGATCACCACAAGGACAATACGTTTCTTCTCACTCTGTTCTTGGTGAACCAGGGTTTTGAAGTGAAGACCGTTACAGAGCCAGATGCGTTCAGTACATTGAAAGACGCACCCCAGCTTGTGGTCTTCAGGCCGGCGGACTTCGGCGAAGCAAACAACATCCTCAAACGGATCGAATCCCTCAAGGGCGGTCCCTGTCCCACAGTCTGTGTCCTCGAGGACAGCGGCCGCGGCCACGAAGAGGAGTTTCGGGCGGGACGTGATTGGCTTCGAGTGTTGACCAAACCGCTTGATTGCTTCGAGTTGCTCTGCAAGGCACGCGAACTTATGCCGGACGTGCTCAAAGCCAAGGTCATCGCTCGAGTGAAACCGCTGCGGAGTGAGTCCCAGTGTTGACAAACCCCTCGGACTGATGGATATCGCCGACGAAATGGACAACGAACTTGAGCATCTCGATCTTCTGCTGGCGTAGTGCCACGGTGCGGGGTGCCTTCGCTCCCGTCTGATCTCGTCCGCCCACGTCGAAACGTCGGCGAGCGATTCGTTGCCGAGCAGGTCGTTCACTGCGGCGGCGGCCTGTGGCGTGAGATACTTCGCGGCCATGAAGCCGCAGGTGGACGATCGCGGATGCCGCGGGGGCACTGGGCAAGAAAAAGGCGGTCGGCTGGGAGGGAAGCCGACCGCCTAGAGTTCCCTGCCTGTCAATTAGAAATTGACATGGACATCGGCATTACAAGCAAGGAGCTTCGCCTTGGTAACCGACACGAAGGGATTGTTGCTGATCTTGGTGACGAGCAGAGGCTCACAAGCGACCATGTTGATCAGCGGGGAGCGGCCGGGAGCAATGGCATCGTCGGGCACGCGCAGGAGGTGTCCGCTCCAGTTGCAGACGTAGCAGCCGGGCTCGCTGATGCTCGACCAGGGCAATGTCTGTCCACAGTTCTCGTCTGTGCCATCGTGAGTCGTTCCAACGGTTTTCGTGGCTGTCGTCATTCGGGTTCTCCTTAGTTCGGTACACATGAGGGACACTTACGACTGGATCAGTATCGGCCTGCCGAGTTCTCCTGATTACTCTTTTCGCAGTAGGTCTCGTCCGAATAACCGTGTTACCCCGCGAACAGTTCGGGACGGTTCGGGGGACATAATATCTATCTCCCGGCATGCGAGCTTGCCACAGTATGAGATAAGTATTATGTCGCCCGAACTCTTCCGGAGTGCTGCGACGAGATTCTGGGGTGCTATGATCCGCAGTTGTGCGGCGCGGGTTGCGCGTGTACGCCGCAAGCCCCAACCTTTGGCCTGATCTTCTTTGGCCTCGTTGGATGGCGCTTTGGGAGACGTCGCGGCAGCGGCGAGCCCTAAGGCCATGCGTTTGGCAGTCGGAAAAGTTTTCCGTGCCCACGCCAATGTCCTGAGTGGGATCCACATAGGTGCTCCCGCATTCGATCTCCTCATCAATCTTTACTTCTTGGGCCAGGTGGGTCAGTACAGAAGGAAATCAAGGTTGCCCACAGTCAGAACGACACTCGCACCTGGCCCTGAGCGCGCCAATCCTCTTGAATCGAGAGAGATGAATCGGTATCATGACCCTTCGGTCGTCAAGGCGAGAGCCGTCTGGGAGAGGTCCGTGGAAGTCCCTTGCGGCGCCACACAGGTATAGAGTAAGATTCGGGTACTTGTCGGACCGGCGTGAGTTAAGGAGCCTGATCATGCGAACGAGATCCCTGCTACTGGTCGTTGTTTTGTTGACGCTGCCTGCGTCCGGTCTGACCTGTCCGGAGGATTGCCAGACCGGCGATCCAAACCTGTCGGCTGATCGGATTGACTTCAAACTCGTTACCCTGCACACCGCCACCACCGGAACCGTCCAAATTGATGGCGTTGTCGAAAACAAGGGTGGCAGCACGTTTGATTCCAGTGCCGGCCAGCAATTGGTGCAACTGTGGGAAGGGATAACTCTCGTCGCAGAACAGCCCTTCGAAGACCTTGCGGTGGGCGCGACTGTTATCGCGTCATTCACGCGAGAGTGGGATACCAGCAACGAATTTCCGCCAACATACAGAGTAGTCATCCTATTGGACCCCGATATCTTCATTGACGCCAATCCGAGCAATGATGAGTGCCCCACAGTGGATAACGCTTTGGAGAGGTCAGGCAGTGAGATAAACTTGCTCTTCTGACACGCGGGCAGCAATCGCTGAGCGACTGTCGCGACCGGCAGCCGGAGGGCTTTAGAGCACCACCATGAATACCCGGAACCGAACGACGGCATACGTCCTCGGAGCGGCTTTGGCCATCACCCTCAGCGGATTGGCCTGCGTC
>JADFJZ010000115.1 GCA_022565195.1 Planctomycetota bacterium
CATGCGGATCTCCTTGTGGGCCGAATTCGTGGTTTCTTACTCCGTGTATTTTAGCATAAGAATTCCGCAAGGGGCGAATGTAATGTGGATCAGCGGCGTTCTTCGCTCGGGCCATAGGCGCGATCGAGCAAGTCGATGGGATGCACGACTTGCAAGTTGCGGCCGGTTTCGATTGCTTGCTGCCGCAGATGCAGTATGCAACCCGCGTTGGCCGTCGCGACGATTTGAGAATGAGTCTCATCAATGTTTTGGAGTTTGCGCCGGGCGAGTCGGTTGGCCATATCGGGCTGGGTCAAGCTGTAGGTGCCGGCAGCGCCGCAACACCAGTCAGCCTCTTTGAGGTCAACCAACTCCAGTCCGGGGATCAGGCTGAGAAGATGCTGCGGCTGTTGTCGAATGCCCTGCCCGTGGCAGAGGTGGCAGGCGTGATGGTACGTTACGCGCTCGGCAATGGCGTGTGTCGGTGGCTCGATGCCGTGTTCCGTCAGGAACTCGCTGACATCCCGAACCCGGTCGGCGAAGTGTCGCGCCCGTTCGGCATATTGGGGATCATCGCTGAGCAGCTCCGCGTAGTCCTTCAGCATCAGCCCGCAGCCGGCGACGTTGACCACAACGGCATCGAGCTGTTCGTTCGGAGACTCGAACGCGTCGATGTTGGCTCTGGCGAAGCGCGCTGCGCTCGCCCGGTCGCCGGCGTGGTAATGAATCGCGCCGCAACAGACTTGGTCGGTCGGACAATCCACCGCGCACCCGTTCCGCCGCAGCACGCGGTGAGTCGCCCGGTTCGTCGCGCCCAAAATCGCTTCGCCCACACAGCCGGTGAACAGGCCGACGCGTGCCCGCGGCTTGCCTCTTCGCGGCAGGCTGTGCCGGGGCAGTGGTTCGAGCGTCGGCGGCTCCCGATCGAGCACTTCCGCGAATCGTAATCCCGCGCCATAGCGCCCCGCGAAACCCGAGGCACGGAGGAACTCAAAAAAGCCCAGCGCGCCGGCCATGCGGAGCGCACGGCGAAGCCACTTGATTCGGCGCCGATACGGAAAGACGTACAGCACCAGCCGGCGGACCAGCCGATCCAGCATGCCGGGGCGGCAATCGTGATCGTCCGTGATGTTCGCCCGATACGATTCGATCAGCCGCCCGTACTGCACGCCGGACGGGCACACTGTCTCGCAGGCCCGGCAGTCGAGGCACAAATCCAAATGGTGCTGGATGCGCTCGCTCGGCGCGATTCGGCCGCTATCGATGGCCTGCATCAAGTAGATCCGCCCGCGCGGCGAGTCGTTTTCGTCGCCCAGTTCCGCGTAGGTCGGGCACTTCGGCAGGCACAACCCGCAGTGAACGCAGTGCTGAAAGTAATCGAACTGTGCGGTTTCGCTCATGATTCGCAACCAAGGTCAACCAACCAAGTGGGAACGGAACCGGGTGCCCCGAAGCAGAGACAACTCAAGATCGTGAGCCGAACTCCTTCCAACAGTCTGCTAAACGGCAAGCCGACGGTTGGTTCTTTCAAATTGACTTCGTCGTTTAGCAGACTATCCATGAACTCAGGAATCCCGGCCAGGGAAAAACTCGGTTCGGGTCAAACTCTTGCTTAATGGCCCGCATCCACTTGAACGCGGGATTCGAGCACGACCACCGGGGCACATTTGATCCCGCGGGCAGGCGCGTGAACTTCACGCTGCCGGTCGGGCCGGCGTCCGCGCGCAGCGCAGCTGCGGTTTCGAGAGTCAGATCGCCTGTTCCGCAACCCAGCACGGGGCCGTTGCGGCCGTGGGCCATGATAGCAATTCCACGCTCGCTGCACGATTCGATCAGCGCCCATCTGTGTTGAGCCGGCGCGATGGCTTCGAATGCGTAATCCGCTTCGCGCTCCGGCCAGCTCGTCAGTGCTTCGTATTGCTTGCGGGAGTCGTCGCGATCGAGTCGCACGCCTTGCCGTTTCCAGGCGGCATCAATCTGGTCGAGTTGCCATTCGACCTCGTCCGTGGCACCCTCGTACCCGACGAAAACCAGCGAGTGCCTTGCTTCGATATCCGAATCGATGTTCGCCGCCGCGATCGGATTCAGGAGTTCGATCATGCAGGGCCTCGTCGGGCCGCGGGTCAGGCGGTCGATCATCGACCGTGCATCCGTGAGGCTGTCGGCCCGAAGGCGAACGAGGCGGAAGTCCTCCGGCAGCGCCTTCAGCCGCAGCGAGACGCGCGTCAGAATACCCAGTGAACCGTGACTCCCAATGAACATTTTGTGCAAATCATATCCGGCGACGTTCTTGACCGTCCGGGCGCCCGACTTGACGTGCGTTCCATCCGCGAGAACCATCGATGCGCCGGTCATCGAGTGGCCGATGGGGCCGTGCGATAGGCTTCGCGGACCGACGGCGTTGCACGCGATCGCTCCGCCCAGCGTCGCCGCGCGTCTGAACGGCGGATCGAACGGCAAATGCTGTCCATTGGGGCGCACCAAGTCGTCGAGAGCGCCCAGCGCCAGGCCGGCGCCGACGGTCAGCGTGAGATCTTCGGACGAATAATGATGGACTTGCCGGAGGTTCTCGGTCGAGACCAGCACCACGGGCCGTGTGTCTCCGTGCGGTCGGATGTCGAACTCTTGTAGGGCGGCTCCGATCGGGGCCAGAATGACCTCCCCGCCGCTGCAAACGCGCACGATCTCGACGAGCTGATCCTCACTCTCGGGCGCGACCGTCAACTCCGGCTCCGCACCGCCGACCCTGTATCCGCTGAGGGCGTCCGGGGTCGGCGCCGCCCGGCCGGCGACGCGCTCGATCGAACGGATGACTTCACTGGCAGCACTCATGGGTTTCTCAAACTCATTCGTTCGTTTGCTCCGGTCAGGCGAAGATTTTGTCCGGATTGGCTCTGCCGGTTGGGTCAAACACATGCTTCACTTGCCGTTGGGCGGCCAGATCCGCCTCGTTGAACATCAACTTCAGGGCCTCCGTCTTTTCGACTCCGATGCCGTGCTCGCCGGTGACCGAACCGCCCACCCGGACGCACTCGGCGAGGATTTCGTGGCTGGCCCGCTGCACGGCCTCGACCTGCCTGGGATCGCGCTGGTCAAAGAGGAAATTCGGGTGGATGTTGCCGTCGCCCGCGTGGAAATTGCTGGCCACGCGGAGGTGGTGCTTGTCGGCCACCTGCCGGACGAATCGCAGAATGTGCGGCAACTCGCTGCGCGGCACCACGCCGTCCTGAGTAATGCAGGTCGGCGCCGCCCGGCCGAGGGCGCCGAAGGCCGTCTTGCGCGCTTTCCACAACGCAGCGCGCTGCTCCGCCGATGCGGCATCGTCAATCGACCGAACACGATTCTCGCGGCAGATCGCCAAGATGCGATCCAGTTGGCGGTCCAGACCGGCTTCGATTCCGTCGAGCTCGATGACCAAAACCGCCTCGGCGTCGCGCGGGAAGCCATAAGCGTAGGCGTCCTCGAGAATCTGAACAATGGCCTGATCCATCATCTCCAGAGCGGCCGGCACGATGCCCGCGGCGATGATGTCGCGGACCGTGTTGCCGGCGTCGTCCATGCGGTCGTAGACGGCCAACACCGTGCGATAGGCGGCGGGCGGGCGCGTGAGTTTCACCGTAACCTCGGTGACCAGTCCGAGCGTGCCTTCCGAGCCGATGAACACGCTGCCCAGATCGTAGCCGTGTGTCGTCTGCGTCCGGCCGCCGAGCGGCAGTACTTCGCCGCAGGGTAGGACGACCGTCAGCCCGAGGACGTGGTGTCCAGTCACGCCGTACTTCAGAGTGTGCGGCCCGCCGGCGTTCGTGGCGACGTTGCCGCCGATGGTACACGTGCTTTGGCTGGCAGGATCGGGCGCGTAGAAGTACCCGTATTCGGCGACCGCATCGCTGATCTCCTGCGTGATCACGCCGGCCTCGACGATGGCGCATTCATTGTCCAGATCGACTTCCAGAATGCGTTTCATCTTCGAGGTGCAGACCATCACTGCATCGCTGCCGGTCAGGCATCCGCCCGCGAGGGAGGTGCCCGAACCGCGCGGAACGAAGGCCACTTCGTGGTCGTGAAGAGCCTTCAGCACCTGGGAAGTCGCCTCCGTCGAGAGCGGAAAAACGACCCCGCCCGGCAGTCCCCGGACCAGCGGGTAGGCGTCGGATTCGTACACCAACAGCTCGTCCGGGTCCGATAGGACGCTCTCCGAGCCGCAGATTCGCTCCAGCCGGCGGATGAGGGACCTGCTGACGCTCAATCACCCGCCTCCCACATATCCGGTAAGATCGGGCACCCGGCCCCAAAACCTGCCATGCACGGGACTTCCGAAGGCTGCGGTCTCCCGCCCGGGGGGGTGGGCCAATATTGCTGTATCTCTTTGTGGCTCCTGCGGTTGACAAGCCATTTCACCGGGCCGTATAAATGATTGTGTCCCTAGCACTATGGGGCTCATTGCCGTTGCGGTTTTCCCGTCGGCGATGGGGATCCTCGCGATTGAGTGACATTACCACGAATTCAGTGTGTGTGTGGAGTAGCTGACATGAGAATTCTGATCAGCCCAGGTCGCCCGCTGGCGACTGTCTTTAGGTCTTTGTGTGCCATTGCTTTGCTTTTCGGTGCGATGGCCGGCACCTGCCAGGAGCCCGCCGACGACGGTGAAACGCCCCCGTCGGGACAGACCCAGCCGGGCGCCCCGGTGGTCACCATCATCGCTCCCCTGTTCGATCGCAACATCGCCACGGGCGCGATCATCACCATCACTTACAGCGTTTTCAATTCGCCGGACAATGTGATCGCGTTCATTGATCCCGACTCCGATCCCGAAAACGGCAACGAAGTGATCTTCGCGGAACAACTGTTCGGCGGCGAGAACCGCACCGCCAACTTCGCGACCGAGGGCATCGTCTCGGGCGTTTACAATTTCGGCATCCAGGCTTCCAACTCCATCGGCACCGACACCGAGTACGCCCGCAACAGCTCGGGCCAGTTGGTGAAGATCACGGTGAACGGTTTCCCCCGACCGGCCCTCAACGCGCCCAGCAGCGACGTCGAGATTCTCTTCAACACCACGACGTCGGTCCCCATCGTGTTTAGCTGCAACGATTTTGAGAACGACGTGTCCTGGGAAGTTTTCTACGACACCAATCAAATCATCGACGGCACGGAAGTGACGATTGCCGGCGGCACGGGCAATGCGGATCCGGGCTCGACGAACGTCACCGTCGATTGGCTGACCTTGAGTATCCCGGAAGGCATTTACAGCATTGGCCTGCGATGTGTGGATTCAGCACAGTCCGTCGCGTCAGCCTACGCGGAAGGCCGGGTCACCATCACAAGTGAACTGTCGGTCCCGACCGTCACGCTGACACAGCCGGAAGAAGATCTCACCGTCTTCACCGACACGGACATCAGCATCGCCTTCGCGGCCGGCAACACGAGCGTGCAGGGCGCGACCATCACGCTCTTTCTGGATACGGACAACAACGGCTTCGACGGTTCTGAGCCTCGAATTGCCACCGAGCTGCCCCTCACGGCCACCTCGGTGACGGTGAATTCGAACATCATTCCCGAAGGCGTGTATTTCATCGGCGGCATCGTCGAATTGGGTGGGCGCCGCAGCGACGCCCGGTATGCCCCCGGCCAACTGACGGTCATCGGCACGGGCGACATCACCGTGGTCCAGCCGGCGGACCCCTTGACGGTCACGCCGGGCACGGACGTGGTCATTCGGTGGGCCACCAACTTGCCCCAGGGCGAGGGCTTGATCGATCTGGCATTGTTCCAATCGGACATTTTGGGCAATCCGGGCGCCCCGATATCGCCGGACCCACTGGCTGATGCCAAGGATCTGGAGATCACCCCGTCGACCGTTGTTTTGGATACCATTACACTGACTACCGGTTTCTACGTTGTGGAAGTGACGCTCACACCGGTGGATGCAAACGACGTTCCCACCGGCGATCCATCCGCCTCGGCGCTGTCGGTTCCGATCCGGTTGACAACCCAACCG
>JADFJZ010000116.1 GCA_022565195.1 Planctomycetota bacterium
GTTGCGTCCGCCCTTGATTGCTTCGGAGGAGTTTCATCAGGCTCCGGCAAAACGGGTATCGTCTCCGGCGCCGGATCGACGGGTGAGTTCACCGTGATGTCGTATGCTTCATTGGCTTCCTCGATGAACTGCTTGAAGCGCGTGACGATCTCGGAGCGTTGATGAATCTGCTGTTCCCTCTCGACCATTCCGTCGTGTCGCTTCTGCAAGGCCTTCTCGTAATCGGCAAGTTGGCTTTCCCTTGAGCCGATTTCTTCATACCTGGATTCGAGTTCGCGCAGATTGGATTCAAGATCAGCCCGCTGCTGAAGAGTGGCCTCTTCCCGCGAGGAGAGTTTGGTTTCCCGATCGCACAATTCCTCCGAGAGTTCGCTCATCGACTGTTGCTCTTTCTCAAGCCGAGAGCGCTCTTCCGCGATTGAGTTTTCGAGCGGCTCAAGTTCGAGACGCCTGGATTCGATCTCCTGACGCACCGTCTCGTATTCCGCGGCAAATCGTTCGACTTCTTTTTGCCGCGTCTGGAGTTCGCCGGCCACCGTGGTCAGTTTGGCCTGCTGTTCTCGAATCTCAAGATCCCGGCCGTCCAGGTCCGCCTTGATCTTCTCGATCTCCGCATTTCGCCCGTCGATCTCGCTTTGCTGCTGCTCACACTGATGTTCCTGGTCGGATACTTTGCTGCTGCGATGTTCCACTTCCGCCTTGATCTTGTCGAATTCGGCTTTTCGCCCGGCGATCTCGCTTTTCCGCGTCTCCAGTTCGTCGGCCACCGTGGCCAGCTTGGTCTGCTGTTCTCGAATCTTGAGGTCCCGGCTGTCCAGGCCCGCCTTGAGCATGTCGTTTGCCGCCTCTCTCGCGGAAAACTCGCTGTGCTGCTGCTCACACTGTTGTTCCTGATCGGCTACTTTGCTGCTGCGATGTTCCACTTCCGCTGCGAGCAGCCTGAGTTCCTTTTCCTTGTTTTGCAATTCCTGCTCGCGGACCGTCAGGTTGTTGTGCTCCAGAGTGAGTTTCTTCTTCCATTCGTTGATTTCGCCCCAGGATTCCGCTAACTCCTCCTGCAAAGCGGAGATCTTGCTGCCCAACGATTCCAACTCAGGTTGCTCGGTGAAAGGCGCCTCGCTCGAATCCATCACCGCGGCCGCCGAGCCCCCCACAGCACGCGCCTCGATTCCCCGTTTTACCAACGAACCATCCTCCATTTGCCCGTGTGATTGGGCGGCTACGTCCGACGGCGCGGACCCACCTTGCGATTCGTCCCCCGTCGTTTTCTCAGGCAGACCTTTGCGCCGCCCGGCCTGCGCGCTGCCGTCGGCTTTGGGGAATTGAACCATCAAGCCCGCCTTGCCGATCAGCAATCGATCCTGGCGCCTCAGATACGCCATTTGCTTTTCGTTACCATTGATCTTGAGAGGCGTGCTGCTGCCGAGGTCCATGATGCCGATGCCGTTAATCGTAGCGAAGATCAGACTGTGGGCGCGCGCGATTCCCTCGGCATAAACGCCGACCGCTGCCTGTTTGCAGTTGCCGATGATGGCCGTGCTGTCGACGATCTCCCACCCTTCATCGGTGTCCACTTGAACCAGTCGCATCGCCTTGGGCATCTTCAGAGGATCGTCGAAGGCAATGATGCCGCGGCGCGGCACGACGGGATTCGGAGGCAACTCGATCGAAACCTGCAGATCGGTGGAGCCGACACGTACGACATCGCCGTCTTTGAGCAACTCCCTGGTGACAAGGCGGCCGTTGCAATAGGTGCCCGCGTCGCTGAAGAGGTCCACCAGCAGCACGTGGGCCCCCGTGTTGACGATCGCGGCATGGGATCGGTTGACATGTTCCTCTCGGATGATGATCTGCGCGTGTCGCCTGGAGCCGATCACGGTCACGGGTTTGAGGAGGCTCCAACTCTTTGTCTCTCCGGTCGCGAGTTGTGCTGTGACGGAGAGCTTGATTCTCTGAGTGGCGGTCGTGATGGACCGTTCGGCCTGTGCTTTGGCTACCGTCGCCATCTGGACATTTTCCCTTCTTGCAGACCCATCCGACTTGTGTGGATCCTGTGAATGAGTCACACCGGCCGAAGACTATTTCTGCTCGACGCCCGCCACGCCCATGCGAACGGCATCTCGTGCGAGGTGCCGTATCCACCCAGACCCACTACAACCTAAGATTCGGCAACCGCGCAAGCAAATCGTTGCAGGACTTGGGCGATCTATTATTATTAGCGGTCCTGGCAAGTTATACCGTCCACGGAAACCGTGTTGAGGTGCAACGATAGTGAACCTCTTGATCACCAATGACGACGGCGTCGAGGCCGCCGGGCTTTTCGCCCTTTTCAATACTGCCAAGCGTTTCGGCAGCCCAATGGTTGTCGCGCCCAAGGCATGCCACAGCATCAAAAGCCACGCTGTCACCATGAATCAAGCCATCCACGTCGAACGGGTCCGCAACCAGCGATTTGGGACGCATTACACGTGCAGCGGCACCCCGGCGGACTGCGTTCGATTGGCACTGCGGCATCTGCCCATCGAGCCCGTTGAAGTCGTTCTGTCGGGCATCAACCACGGTGCCAACGCCGGTGTGGACGTGTTCTATTCCGGAACCGTGGCCGCCGCGAGGGAGGCCGTCATCCTGGGCAGGACGGGCATCGCAATCTCCCAGTTGATCAGACCTTCCAGGTCCGATAATTGGGATCTAACGACGGAGTTGGCAGCGCGAGCCCTCGGCGAAGTGCTGGCGGACGGCGACATCGTGAAGACGCCGCGATTCATCAACATCAACCTGCCCGACCTGCAAAGCATCGACCAACTGAAGGGCATCCAGCGCTGTCCCCTCACGCCCGGACCGCTCGAAACGGCTTTCCGATCGCCCCCCGGGACGGCCACCGTCAACTACGACACTGAGTACACTGGACGATACTTCAACCGCCCCGCAACGCCCGGCCATGACTTTCACTACCTGCTGGACAACTGGATCACCATTACGCCGCTCATGATCGACGCAACGGACCACGCCGCCCTATGAATCCTCCTCCTTCTCATCTTCCTTCTTCGGCTTGACAGAGTCCAGATCGAGTTTGTATGGAGGCGGATCGCCGCCCGGCGCTTTCAAGTAGTGTTCCATCCAGCGCATCATGCGCATGTTGTAGTCCATCCGCGAGGCGGCTTTACGATTGCCGTGACCTTCGCCGGGATACAGCACCAGCCGCACCGGCACTTCGCCCAGCGTCTTCAAGTAGCGATAGAGTTCCATCGACTGCGACGGATGGACGCGCGTGTCATCCTCGCCGTGCATGATCAGAATGGGTGTGCGGCATTTCTGGAAGTGATACATCGGGCTGCGCTGGCGGAAGTAGTCCCAGTCCTCCCAGGGCCAGCGACGACTGTGAACCAGGAACATTTCGTTGGGAATGTCCGTCGTGCCGAACTTGGCGATTTGGTCGCTGATCCCGACGAACATGACGCTGGCGGCGAAGCGCTCGCTGTGATACGTGGCGCACCACGCCGAGGCAAACCCGCCGTACGATCCGCCGGTCACGCCGACGCGATCCTTATCGACCAGGCCCATCTCGATCAAGTGATCGATGCCGTCGATCAAGTCGTCAAACTCCTTGCCGGCGTAATCGTTTTGTCCGCTCTTGGAGAACGCGACGCCCCGACCCGTGCTGCCGCGATAGTTGGGGTAGAACACGGCAAAGCCCCGGGCCGCACCGAGTTGACCCGGCGCGGAATACCGCGTCAGCCAGCCGTTGCTGTAATGGCTCTCCGGGCCGCCGTGAACCGTCAGGATCAGCGGATAGCGCCGGCCCTTCTCTTCATCCAATGGACGAATCAGCAACCCCTCGACTTCCACGCCGTCGCGGGCGGTGTAGCGCACCACTTCCTGCGGAGCGAGGCGAACATCGTCAAGCCAGCGGTTGCTTTTCGTCAGCCGGCGCGGTTGCTTCTCGCCGTGCTTCATGTAGAACACTTCGCCCGGATGAGCAGGGCTGTCGCTGATAAACGCTGCGGACAACCCGTCACGCGAGAGCGTCAAGCGCCGCAGCGCCATTTGGCCTGCGGGAACAATGGTATTCTGGCTACTTCCATCTGTGTTGACCGATCCGAACGTACTCCACACGCCCTCATCGCCGATGTACATCACTTTATCGCTACCCTGCCATGCAATGGAGGTGGCGTCACCCAGATAACCGGGCAGCAAGTCGCGTAAGTTGCCTCCCTCAGCAGGACCGACCATGAGACGCCCCGCGTTGGGATCATGGATGTCGGCCCCCGCAGTCACGGCAATCTGCCGGCCGTCCGGGCTCCACCGCACGTGCCCGAGCTTGCCGGGATTGTCCAACTGCCCGACCGATCGGCCTGTCTCGACATCGACGATGTTGACTTGCCGCCGCATGTAGTGATCGTCGATTAGGGACGTCGGCGCGAGCGCCACCGCCAGACGATCGCCGCTCGGACTCCAATGCAGTTCGGAAGCAGAGCCCGCCAGATCGAGCTTGCGCGGCTTGGTGGCGTCGTCTTCATCCGCGACCACCACGCCGGCCGGTGCGACCGGCGAGATCCACGTTGCGACCGGATGCAGATCCTCCTCGTAGACGCGCGCTTTGAAGCCCTTCTCTGCCAGCTCCTTCTTTTCTTTCTCCGGCTTCTCGGTGGCCAGGAATGCCACTTCGGACCCGTCCGGGTTCCATGAATAAGACTTGATGTCGGTCTCGTGCTCCAACACCTTGCGGGCCTCACCGCCGCCGAGCGGGATCACGTACAGCGACCGATGCTCGTCATCGCCGCGCTTGGCCAGGAACGAGATGCTGCGACCGTCCGGTGTCCACGCGATTGAGCCGACGCTCACGTCGCCGGTCACAAATGGGCGGCTGTTGCCGCGCGTATCGACGACGTGCAACTCGGCCCACGCCGGGCCGTCATCGTCTTTGAACGGCCGGCGCGGTACGCTGAGCACATAGACGACGTGGTTGCCATCCGGCGATATCTCCGCCGCCGTCACGCTGCGGGTCTTGGCAACGTGTTCAAACGTGAAGACGTCATCGGACCACGCCGATCCGGCCATGAACAAGACGAGAAGCAGCACGACTATGCCCGCGTGCGCATGCCAACTACAGCGCGATTGCCATCGAAGATCCATTGGTGAATCCAACTCCTTCCGGGCACAATGCCAAATGTGTAACGATGATGGGATCATCCGCCGGCGAAGCCGGTTCAACCCGCTGCGCGGGCGCCCGCTTCGGCAATGCCGACAGCCCATGCCGGTCTCGATCCAGCCGAGTTCGTACGAGCGGTTCGAGTCGCACAATAGACGCCTCGTACCACAGTGTCAAACGACGCAGGCTCACGCCGAATATCGCCGTACTGGCCCACTTCACTCTGTCCCAACATGCTCTTGTGCGGCCCCGTCCGACTGGACTTCGGCGAATCGCGGTGTTACATTCCAGCCGCCGGATGACAACGACCTTGAGATTCCAAAGGAGTCGCCCATGACCGCGCACAGGATTGGCATGATACTCGCTGGAGCGCTCGTTACGCTCGCCGGCGGGTGCGCGACGGTCAAGGTGAACATGTACGACGCCGACGAGATCGAAGCCATCCAGGCATGGCACATCGACTTTTCCTCCGAACCGGGAGAGTATCAACAGGCCATCGGCACCCGCCGCGGGATTGCTACGACGATCATCAAGGAGGGCTATCCACCCGTCGACTTGCAGCTTCGAGACGACTTGTTCTTCGCTCTGCGGGACAGCTACACAACAACGCTGGTTCGAAATGCGGAACATGCCGAGGGCTTCATTCGCCTCCTTCCGCAGCATTTCACAAGCGGCGGATACAAGTCGCTGCAATTGTTGCTCACGGACATTGATCGCGAGGTTCTCGCCCGCATCCGCGTCAACAACGGCAACACCAGCCCCATCATCAAAGACAACGACAAGTTCGCCAAGTTCTGCAGCGACGCGCTGGTCAAGGT
>JADFJZ010000117.1 GCA_022565195.1 Planctomycetota bacterium
CCGTACACTCTCATACTGTTTCTTCTCCTTCCTTACACGGAGCGAATCTTGTTGCCCCACTCGATGAGGTGGCTGCGACGACCTGCACCGCATATCGCCGGGAGGGTTGGCATGACCCGCCCGTTACTGATAGGCCGAAAGACCCTTTCAGTTATCATACTCACAAGGACCGCGTAAATGCAAAGCCGGTCTGACGGGAGTTCTAATGATTGGCGCGGGCAGGCCCGCGAAGACGGCTGGCCCGAGAGCCGCACTTCAGCACGCTCCTTGCACATGCCTCGAGCAGAGAGTGCTTGCGATCGCTCCACAGTTCCATTAGAACGGGCTCACGCAGGAAACGCCGATATTGCGACCGAGTCGATTGCCGATCGACGCGCCAGGAAGATGTCATTGGATCTTTGCGTCTCACTCAATTGCTCAACCCTCGCGGAAATGCAGCAGGACTACGCGACTGCCATGTCCGGCGGCGCGGATCTCGTCGAGCTGCGGCTGGATTACCTCAAGCCCGGTGAGCTGGATCGCCTTACTGGACTCGAAGAGTGGTTCAGGAAAAACGCCGAGCGCTTGATCGTCAGCTTCCGGCCTGTGGATCAGGGCGGGGTTCACGACGGCGACACCGCCACACGCGTGAGCACGCTGTTGTGGGCGGGTGGACTGAGGCCGCGATATGTCGACTTCGAGTACGCCTGCTTCGCGCGCTCGGACGAGATGCGAGACAAAGCCCGACTGATGGCATCGGCCGGCGAGGATGACCGCTGGGACGGACTGATCCTCAGCGAACATCATCTCGAGCAACGACCGCCGACACTGGAACGGAAGTTCCTGGACATGTGTGACACGCCGGCGGAACTCATCAAGCTGGTCTGGCGGGCGCGGAACGCGAACGACAACTTCGAGGCCTTCGACCTGCTGCAGTCGCGGGCGCGACGGGCGATCGTCTTCTGTGTCGAGCCGGAGGGTTTGGCTTCGCGGATCCTCGGCAAGAAGCTGGGCTGCCCGGTGACTTATTGCGCGCTGCGCCGAGGCGAAGAGACAGCTCCGGGGCAGCCGACGCTGGACGAAATGATGCGGCTGTATCATTGGAAGTCGATCGATCGCGAGACGGCGGTCTACGGCCTGATCGGTGATCCAGTGGCGCACTCGCTGAGCCCGCACGTACACAATGCCGCGCTGGCCGCCTGCAAGCTCAACGCCGTGTATCTGCCCTTTCGTATTGAGAACGACGGCTTCGCGTTTGCGGATTTCATCCGCGCCGTGGCGGATCGGCCGTGGCTGGACATCCGCGGGTTCAGCGTGACCTCGCCGCACAAGCACAATGCCTTCCTCTTGACTGAGGAAGATCTCGATCCAATCTCGCGCCGTACGCAGTCGGTCAATACGATTCGCTTCGGCGAAGACAACGTCCGGGGCTGGAACACGGACTATCAAGCCGCGCTCAACTGGTTGACGCAAGCGCTGGAGTGCGATCTGCCCGATCTGGCGGAGCGGCGGTTCGACGTGCTGGGCGCGGGCGGGTTGGCGCGCTCGGTGGTGGCGGGTCTGCGGTTGATCCGCGCGCCGGTAACGATCCACAACCGTACGCTGGACAACGCAAAAGTGTTGGCCGAGGCGTTCGACTGCACGGCCGAAACATTGAATGAGGAAACGAAACTCACCGGAGACGTGCTGATCAACTGCACGACGGTGGGGATGTGGTCGGCGGCAGACCGCTCGCCGGTTCGGCCCGAGCAAATCCATCCCGAGAGCGTTGTGTTTGACGCGATCTACAATCCGCTCAAGACGAAGTTGCTCGCCGACGCCGAAGCTCGTGGCTGTCGAACCGTCGGCGGTTTGGAGTTGTTCGTCGATCAGGCGGCGCTGCAGTTCACGGCCTTGACCAGCTACGAAGCGCCGCGATCCCTGATGCACGAAGTCGCTTCCGAACAACTGGAGGCGTAGAGGACTGAGAGCTGAGGACTGGGGACTGAGGACTGAGATTTGGACGGGGCACGATCAACTGAGCGGCATGTGATATTGATCGGCTATCGCGGGAGCGGTAAAACGGTCGTGGGCCGACTGCTGGCCGGCGAACTGAAGCGGCCGCACGTCGATACCGATCTCCTCATCGAAGACCGCGAAGGCCGAACCATCGCGACGACGTTCGAGCAGGACGGCGAACCCTACTTTCGCGGGATCGAGTCCGAGGTCATTGCCGGCCTCGCCCCGGGCACGCCGGCGGTGATCAGCATCGGCGGCGGGGCCGTCGCCAGTGAGCGCAACCGCAAGCGGCTGAGGGGATTGGGGATCGTGGTGTGGCTGCAAGCCGCACCGCAGGACTTGCATCGCCGCATGGCCGCCGATCGCGAGTCCGCCGCATCGCGTCCGCCGTTGAGCACAACTGATGCGCTGACGGAAGTTCGCAATTTGCTGGCGCAGCGAAGTGCGTGGTATGAACGGTTGGCCGATGTCGAAATCGATACCACCGGCAAATCGCCGGCGGAGGTGGCGAAGATGATCCTGCGGCGCCTCGACACAAAGGCCCATCGTGATGTCCCGCAACCCGCGGGAGATGAAACGGAACAAGAGAATAGTTAAAGATACTCCGCAGCGTTTAGTACGGTGAGCAGTTGAGAGCGAGTCGAGATGAGTGATTATTGGTGGATCTGGTGCTTGGCGCTGATTGTCGGTTTTGGCGGCTGCATCGGCAGCTTCGTCAACGTCATTATCTATCGTCTGCCGCGGAACATCCCCCTCGGTCAGCCTCGATGGTCGTTCTGCCCGAATTGCGAGACCACGATTCGCTGGTACGACAATATTCCCGTATTCAGCTACTTCCGCCTGCGCGGGCACTGCCGAACCTGCGCCTGGCCGATCCCGCCGCGGTACGTGGTCATTGAAATCATCACGCTCCTCGCCTTCCTGATTTTGTTCGACACTTTCTTTGTCGCGGTCGTGCTCGATGGGACAGTGGGCGCTGCCTGGACGGTATCTTATCGATTCGCTTCGGACTGGCCGATCTATGCCGCGCACGTGCTGTTGTTCGCCTGCCTGTTGGCGATGTCCGCGATCGACATGGAGCACTACTGGCTCGATATTCGCTTCACGCACTTTGCGGCGCTGTGCGGCTTCGCGCTCCATGCCATCTGGACGCCGATTCGCCAGCCGCCCTGGCCGCGCCCGGGGGCGACGCTTGCCGCCGCCGCCATCCTCGCCACCATCGGCGCCGTGGTCACGCACTTGATCATCGCGTGGATCTGGCACCGCCGAGCGAAGGCTTCATCAGGCGAAGACCCTGCCGCACCGACTCAGGCCGATTCGCCGATGGCCCAATCCGCGCCGATATCCCCTGGCCGCAGGTCGTTGCGCCCGTCGGCGTGGCTCGCGGGACTCGTGCTGAGCGCGACATTAGTCATGCTCGTCGTCGCAATCATCCGTCCACCCACCGCGCCCGATCCGACCGACCAGCCGGGCACACCTCAGCTCGTCAATCGCACTCATCGAATGCCCGATTCGGCGTTCGTCACTCGCGTCGCGCCGGGCATCTTGTTCGTGTTTTGCGCCATGATCGCCGGCAGTGTGATCAAGCGCGACAGTGACGACGAAATCGAAGAAGCGCTCGAATCGGAGAGGCACAATGCGCGCAAGATGGCGCTGACCGAGCTCGCCATACTGCTGCCGACCATTGCGCTGTTCGTCGGCGGCTGGCTGGCGGTTCAAGAGGGCGGACTTCTGGAGCCGCTGTGGCAGCAAATGTGGCATTGGCAGATGGGCAGCGCCACGCGCCCATTCCTCGGCCTGGGCACCGCCGCGGCGGGATTCATCATCGCCGGCGCGCTCGGCTGGGCTGTGAGAATCGTCTTCACGCTGGTGCTCGGCAAAGAGGCCTTCGGGACGGGCGATATCCACATCATGGCGGCCGCCGGAGCGGTCGCCGGCTGGGAGGTCGTGCTTGTTGGATTTTTCCTGTCGGCGTTGCTTGCCCTTCTGGGCAAGGCACTTACGTTGCCGTTCAAGCGCGGGCACGCCCTGCCGATGGGCCCGTGGCTCACGCTCGGTTTCTTCCTCGCGCTGCTGTGGCGCGGGACGTTTTTCGATCGCTTCATCGACCGGATCGGTCTCTTTTTCGAAATGGTGTCCGGATGAGCGTGATGCACGCCAGAACAAAACAGCAGGATGAATCAACATGAACGTTGCAATCAAGAAGGCGAAACTTTATGTTAAGCTGGTTCTGATCGCCGTTGTGGTTGTCATGGCCGTGCTGGTGTTGTTCGGCAACCGCAACAACAATGCGGACGTATGGTTTTTCAAGAGCTATGAGGATGTTAATGTCCTGAAGCTGTTGCTCGTCACGGCGGTCATTTCGATCATCAGCTTCTGGATCCTGACGACGGGCTTCAAATTGGCCAGGCAGTGGCGCGAGGTGTCCAAACAAGTCGCGCATCAAGAGAAAATCAAACAGCTCGACAGCAAAGCCGACGAACTCGAAAAACAGGAACAGCGTATCGATGACAAGATCAATCGGGCGCTCGGCGGAAGACAGGACGAGTGATATTTACAAGTAATCGTGACGGGTTTCCAGAAACAGTGCCTGCCAGGACGGCAGGATCAGTGATTGCAAAAGGAGTAGCAGTTATGGGGCGAAGAAAATCGATGGTTTGGACCGGCATTGCTCTTTGCGGCCTGCTGACGGCCACCGGATGCGAGGATCCCAAACAGCAAATCGCCATGCTGGAGGAAGAAAACAGAGGCCTCTATGCCGACCTGGAGATGCTGCGCACGGAAATGGACTCTGCCAAGCAGCAGCGTGATCGTTGCGAGACCGACTTACTGGCGCTGCAACAAAACAATAGCGATCTTCGAGGTCGCTTGGCCGGCATACCCCGGCAGGTCGATATGCCGGGCCAATGGCAGGCCGTGCCCGGCGGCGCCATGATCGCCATTCCCGGGAATGTGTTGTTCAGCTCCGGGAAGGTCACGCTCAGGCGAGACAGTAAGAACATCATGAGTCGCATCGCCTCGGAGATCCAGTCGAACTTCGCGGGCAAAGACATCTACGTCTTCGGGCACACCGACACCGACCCCATCAAGAAGAGCAAATGGCAGGACAATCGGCAGTTGTCGAGCGAGAGAGCGCTCGCGGTCGTGCGTCACTTGCAATCTCGGGGCGTGTCGCCGTCCAGTTTGGTGGCTTGCGGTTGTGGCGAACATCGGCCGGTCACTTCGAACAAGTCCACGAGCGGGAAATCAAAGAATCGGCGCGTCGAGATTTTCGCCGTCGATCCGGCGATGGTGGCGTCGAGATAGCGACCACCGCCGGTGAGGACGTTTTTCTCTATATCGGGCTGCCGCGTCTTTTTCGGACGGATCTGAATTGACCTGGCAGCCCGATTCTTGCGCACCCGTCGCGTCGGAATCGGAAATGGACCCTACCGGCCGGCAGGACGCACGCAAACACTGCTGGCGTGGCTGGACGTGGCGTTTATAATGCGTGCTTGCGGACTGCACGGAACCGCCGAGGTTGTTCCGTTCGTGCCTCGTTGGAGATGGCAGATGCCGATCGAAGGGACATGCCCAAAGTGCGGCGCCACGGTGATCTTCCCGGACCACGCGATCGGCCGGAAAGCACGGTGCAGCAGTTGTGAACAAGTGTTCCGCATCGCTGACACGGATGCGGGAACCCGGCGCGGCGCCGGCCCGACGTCGGGCCTCGTTCGCACCGTCTTTATGGCCCTGGTGATGACGGTCGGCATTTGTGCTGTGGTCGCGATTCCGCTCGTCGGCCTCATTTTGAAGCCGGGAGCAGACGCGGCGCCGCCCGCCGATGATGCGAGCCGGTCGCAAACACCCGCCGTGGCGGTTGCGAGCGCCGACTCGGTCGATGCGGATGAAGACGGCATACCCGACGATGACGACAATTGCCCCCGGCATGCCAACCCGGACCAGGAAGATTGCGACGAGGACGGCCAGCGCGTTGT
>JADFJZ010000118.1 GCA_022565195.1 Planctomycetota bacterium
TCGAAGGCGCCAGTTCAGCGCGCATCGGCTATGCGGTTCGGAGACGCGGCATCCTCAAAGTGGCTACGAACGACTTCCTCAATCGCGAAGTGATCATGCACATCTATGACGTCAAGGATCTTGTCCACCCGGTGGAGAACCATCGCGATGCGCCGGACTTTAGCCTGGCCGCGACTCGGGAGAAAAGCAACCGGTCGGCGAGGCGTGGATCTCCGTTTGACCGCAATTCGGGGCCCGATGTCGATCCGCGTGAATCGTACGAACGAGACTACCAGAGCGAGCAGCTCGCCGAGTTGGTCGAATTGGTCAGGCAGCACGTCTCCCCGCAGAGCTGGCGCTCCAGCGGCGGCGCCCACGCGACCATTCATGCCCGGGCCGACGGGAATCTCGTGATCACCCAGACCTCGGCGGCCCACCGCGAGATCTTCAACCTGCTGAACCTTTTGCGCGAGGACGACGCGGTCCAGATCGCCATCGAGGCCCGGTTCCTCACTGTCAACCACAACTTCCTGGAAGACATGGGAATCGATCTCAACGTCGTACTCAACAACGGCAGCGCCGGCTTCGACCAGGCCTTCAGCGGGGGCAATGCTGCGTTCGACCCGGCTACGGGATCGCGCTTGCTCTTGCCGCGGAATTTCTCGCGTCTGGGTTTCGGTCCCGCAGTCCCGGGAGGCTTGGGCGTCCCGCTTGGCGGCGTGGTCACTCCGGATCAGCCGTTCGGCAACGTTGGGTTCGTGCCTCAAAACCGGGGAAGCGGCAACGGCAACTTCTACACGCCGATCCCGATCAATACGAACCTCCGAGGTTACACGGACCCGTCCACTCTGGCCTCTGATGTACCGGGTTCGTTCGCCGGCAACACGCTGGCGCCGGCGCTGCAGATCGCGGGCAGTTTCCTGGACAGCATCCAGGTCGATTTCCTGATTCGGGCGACTCAGGCGGACCAGCGCACCAGCACCTTGATCGCGCCCAAGCTGATCATGACCAACGGCCAGCAATCCTGGATCGCGATCACGGAAGAGCAAAACTTCGTTTCCCAGTTGGATCCCGTGGTCGCGTCGGGTGCGGCGGCCCAAGCGCCGATCATCCAGACACTCAACACCGGCGCCGTGCTCAACGTGCAAGCCACCGTCTCGCCGGACCGCCGCTATGTGACCATGAACGTCCAGCCCGGCGTCGGACGGCTGATCGCCATCAACACCTTCCAGTTCAGCGGCGGACCGATCACCGGCGTCGGCGCTCCCGGTTTCGTGCAGTTGCCGATCATTCAGCGTCAACAAGTGAAGACCACCGTCACGGTGCCCGACGGCGGCACGTTGCTCATCGGTGGGCAGAAGCTGACCTTCGAGACGGAGAGCGAGGCCGGCGTGCCGATTCTGTCCAAGATTCCGATCCTCAAACGATTGTACTCCAGCAAGGCCACCATCAAGGACGAGCAAGTATTGCTGATCCTGATCAAACCGGAGATTCTCATCAAGGAGGAGCAGGAAGAGTTGGCTCATCCGACGCTCAGTTCGTTGCGCTAGTGTTTGGAGTGCCGTCGATTGATGAATGTGCCACTGCTCTGGAGCAGTGCTTTCCCGCAGCGTTTGCTCAAACACTGCTCAAGAGCAGTGGCACACGGTGCACAATACGCGAGATGAAGCACTAATGCTTGTATTCGCGGCCCGGCAATGAGAGAATAATCGGCCCCGGATCCACGTTGGCTTCGGGGCCTGTTCTTTGCGCGGACCCATGAGCGTCGCACTCTTGACATTGTATCTCGGCTTCGGCCCGGCGGCCGTCGCAGGTGATCCGCAGCCGGTCCCGTTGGTGTTGCACGCATTGCACTCGGCTGATGCCAAGCCCTTCATGCCCGGCGTGCGGATCAACTGGCAAGCCCGGGAGGTCGAAGTCGCCGGCGTTGTCGTGCTGCGTGAAGGCATGTTGGAGTTATTCGCGTGCAGTCCGAACACGCGCGAGCATGAGAGCATCGTGCGCATCAGCGCCCGGCCGACGCACGTGTACCAGGCGCTGGGCCTGCTGGGCCTGGAGCCGGGCAGCCCGCCGCGCTGGGATCCTGAGAAGGAGCGCGGCTTCGCAGCTACGGGTCCGAGGCTCCGACTCCGCGTGCGCTATCAGCGCGACGGCCGCCTCCATACGGATGGAATCCACAAGTGGATGTGGAACATCATGACCGACGAGCCCGCCTCGCCGACCCCGTGGGTGTTCAGCGGTTCGCTGCGGGAAGACCCCGGGCGTCTGGCGGCGGACTTTGAAGGGACGGTGGTTTGCGTCGTTGATTTCCAAGCGGCGCTGATCTCGCTGCCGCAATCGTACTCCGACCGCAACGAAGACTTGTGGCTGCGACCCCACGCCGAGCGCATCCCGCCGCTCGGATCACCCTGCGTGTTGTTGATCCAGGCGGTGCCGGAATCGCTTCGGATCATCAGAATAGGGCGCTACGGCGGGCTGACACTGGATGGCCGACCTGTCGGCAGAGTGGAGTTGGCAAAGGAGCTGGTGCAGGATCTGAGCACGCATCCGGATTTGACGATTGAGGTTGTCGCGGATCCCGCAGCGCTCCAGGCTGACCTCGAAGCCATCCTGAAGAACGCAGGACGGGCGGGCGTGCCCACGGAGCGCTGTACGGTGACGCGGGAAGACTTGGAGCCCGTTGCGGACGTGAATGCGGACGCGATCATCACGTTGCTGTATCGACCCGTTGACGTGCCGAGCGGCGTGTTCCACAATATACGGGCGGGGCTGCTCGCGGTTTCGAGTCGCCTGAGCACGATCGCAGAGGCCGTCTCCCGTGGCACGGAATCGCTGAGGAGTTTCCTGCAGACCCACGAGAAGGCTGATCGCCAAGCGTCATCAACGCCAGCGGGCACGCCGGCACGGAACGAGTAACTATGACGGAACAAACCACATCGACGGGAATCGACGTTCTCTCCGTGGGACGCCGCATTGTCACCAAGGAGCGTGACGGCCTAAGCCAAGTATTGGAGTTGCTGGACGAGTCGTTCGTTCGCGCCGTGGAAGTGCTCCTGAATTGCACCGGGCGCGTGGCGGTTTGCGGCATGGGCAAGGCCGGCCTGATCGGCAGCAAGATCGCCGCAACGCTTTCCAGCACGGGAACGCCGGCTTACGACTTGCACCCGGTCGAAGCCATTCACGGCGACCTGGGCATGGTTCATCCCGAGGACGTCATTCTGGCAATGTCCAACAGCGGCGAGTCCGGCGAACTGGTCAGACTGATTCCGCAACTGAAGAAGATCGGCTGTGACGTGATTTTGATCACCGGCCGAGTCGAATCGCGCGGCGCCAAGTTGAGCGACATTGTCCTGAGCATGGGCAAGCTGGAGGAAGCCTGCCCGCTGGGCATGGCCCCGAGCACCTCGACCACCGCCATGCTGGCCATCGGCGATGCCCTGGCGCTGACGGTTTCGGAGATCAAAGGCTTCGACCGCGAACAATACGCAGCCGTACACCCCGGCGGAGCACTGGGGCGCAGCTTGATGCGCGTCGAGGAAATCATGCGTACCGCCGACAACTGCCCGGTGATCCGCGACGGCGGAACCGTGCAGGATTATCTGGACCACGTCAGCGCCGCGCCGGCCCGCGCGGGAGCGGCCATGATCGTGGATGACCGGGGCGAACTCTGCGGAATCTTCACCAACGGCGACCTGTGCCGGTTGGCTGGGCAGGTTGAGAATCCGCGGGCCCAGAAATTACAGGACGTGATGACCCACAATCCCAAGGCCGTCAGCGTCGGCGATCGAGTGGCGCAGGCCCTCGAACTGATGCAGCGGTTCGGGATCGACGAAATACCCGTGGTCGACGATCACAAGCTGGTCGTCGGCCTGATTGACATCCAGGACTTACTCGCCGCGGGTTTCTCGCTGTTCGACGCGCGCTAAGCGGCGCACCCCGGGACATTGAAATGAACAACAAGCATGACGATCCGTATACGTTGACCAAGGAGACTTGGCGCATTTTCCGCATCATGTCGGAGTTCGTGGACGGCTTCGAGGTCATGTCGGCCGTCGGTCCGGCGGTAAGCATTTTCGGATCGTCGCGCGCGACGCCGGACGACCGCTACTACCAACAGGCGCAGACCCTGGCGGCCAAGTTCGTCGAACAGGGCCTGGCAGTCATCACCGGCGGTGGGCCGGGCATTATGGAAGCCGCCAACAAAGGCGCCTTCGAAGCCAACGGCACCAGCGTCGGCCTGAACATCACCCTGCCCGAGGAACAACTCCCCAACGAATACCAGAACGTCGCCCTCGATTTCCGCTATTTCTTCTGCCGCAAGGTCATGTTTGTGAAGTACGCGCTGGCCTTCGTGTGCTTCCCGGGCGGGTTCGGAACCATGGATGAGTTCTTCGAATCCATGACGCTCATCCAGACTGAAAAATCAAGAAAGATGCCGGTGGTGTTGTTCGGCAGCGAATTCTGGGAGCCGCTGCGAAAATGGATGGAAACGATCATGCGCGACCAACACGGCTACATCGGGCCGGACGACCTGGAGCTGTTCCACATCGTCGACGACCTCGATGAGGCCGTCTCATGCGTCATCAGCGGATGCCCGGAAGAGATGGCAGCGCTCAAAGAGGAACGATCCACGCGGTTGGGCATTGCCGCCAAGGCACCTTCCGTCCGCGACCCGCTGCTGTAGCGTCAGACCGCGTGTCTCGCGGAGATCTGGCCACAAAGACACCAAGGCACAAAGATGAGAGACTGAAGAAGAAGAAGAAGAAGAAGAAGACAAACAACAATACAGGCAATGTCGAGCGGCCAAGCATGTCCGCCCGGATCCCGAAATCTCAAATCCGCGATCTTCGTGTCTTGGTGCCTTCGTGGCCCAATTTCCCCTTCAGGCCGCTGCGGAACCGATTTGCAAATGGCGGGCGAAGGCGGGCGGAAAGTTCCACAACACCGAGCGGCGCGCGAACTGATGGTGTGCGATTTCCCGATCCAGGTAGGCCGAGCGATACTGGGCTTTCTTGCGCGCCGCCCCCACGCCGACCGCGGCCTTCAAATCTCGCAAGCCAATGTACTCGAAGTAACTCAACACACAGTCGGCCTTGGCCTGACGCTTCAGAATATCGAGAATGGACTTGATGTCCCGCAAGTGAAACGCATTCAGGGGCAGTCCTGAGATGATGAAATCGTATTCGAGCAGGCCCTGCACGCTCTGCAAGTATTGGCCGAATAGTCGTACGCGGCCCTGCCGATAATGATCTTGCAGAGGCCCTTTGTCCAGGCAATTGCTTTGGAGGTGCGCGGCCAAAGCCGGATCAGCCTCGCAAATATCGAGTCGATCTTCAGGACCGACCAAAGGTGCGATATGGCGCGTGACCGCGCCGGTGCCGGCGCCGAGTTCGAGAATGTTCACCGGCCTGTCATGCTGCGATAATGGCTGAACCAGTGCCCGGGCCAGACGGGCAGACGACGGAACAACCGCCCCAATCTGCTGAGGGCGGGCCAGAAACCGCTTCAGAAACGAAATAGACTCGTGCAATCGTGACATTATTACATCCATGATAGCAGTTCAGCCCTGGCGCTTCCAATGTTTCCGGCCGCTGTTATATTCGGGCTTGGCCTGAGGCTATTCCGCCCATTTCGAGCCTGACGGGAGATTCGCGACGTGGCGCAGACGACGAACAGACCCATCACGCTCATTGTCCGCGACGGCTGGGGTGCGAACCCTCATCCGGAGTGGAACCACGCCAATGCGATACATTTGGCAGACACACCGGTCGATGAACGGCTGATGGCGACCTATCCGCACGCACAGATCCGCACCAGCGGCGAGGATGTCGGCCTGCCGAAAGGCATCACGGGCAACAGCGAAGTCGGTCACCAGAACATCGGCGCAGGCCGCATCGTCGATCAGGAATTGATGCGCCTCACGCGCACGATTCGCGACGGATCGTTTTTCGAGAACGAAGTTCTCTGC
>JADFJZ010000119.1 GCA_022565195.1 Planctomycetota bacterium
AAGCTGTCCTGCTCGAGTTTGCGGTAGGAATCAAAGTCGGCGTCGTCCGCAGTCTGCATGTCGATCCAATAGTCCGCCGAGTCGTATACGATTTGACCGGTTGTTTGCTTATCGCGGTTGTTGTTTCCGATCCGGTTAATAAGCATCGGAACATTTCCAGGGTAATTGTCGCGAACATACTGCACCGGCACCCGACCGTACCACGCTTGCCCCGGCTCGTTGGAGATCTTCATTACAAGAAAGTCCTCCAGTGGCTCGGGGAAGTCACGGTTACCATCGCCGTTGGTATCGTTGAAATCGTCCACGTCGCCCAGAGTGATCACAGTGGCGTTCGTGTACGAGTAGCAGTTTATTAGGTCAATGTCGTTAGCGTTCAGTATCACGGCCGGCTCAAAAATTGCGTCATAATACAAGTCATTATCCAAATCGCGGAATCGCTCTCCCGGCGTAAATACGGGGAAGTAGAATGGTGGATTGAAGCCCGGAATCACATCGGGATCACAAGCCGGCATGCCGTACTGCCCGCAGGTACAGTTCCCGTTGGTGTCTTCATTAACGATGTCGAAATTGCCGTCCCCGTCCAAGTCCTCGTTATCACTTAAATCGCCATCGCAGTTGACGTCCGCGTGCATGAATCCGTCGGCACCTACCAGGCAGCTGTCGCCAGGTAGACAAGGCAGACATGTTTCACCCGCATCCAAATAGCCGTCCGCGTCAACATCTTCAGAAAGCACATCCTCCTGGCCGTTGCCGTTGCAATCCTCCGAATCCGGATCCCAAATCCCATCGCCGTTGCCACAGATCTCGTCCTCCGGGAGGAAGTCGATCGCACAGTTGCCGTTCACATCCTCATTAGTGAGGTCCGCCAGGCCATCGAGGTCCAGATCTTCCACGCCGAGATCGATCCGGCCATCCCCGTCCAGATCTTCCGTGCCGGCTCCGCTGACACTGGGGTGGTTGTCCGGAATAGCCGGCTGGGGATTCAGTTCGTCGGCCATTGCCGTGTTGGTAAAATCGGTCTCATAATAGACGAGGAATTCGCGCAGCTCTTCGCCCTCACCGAACTGGAAATCGGGAGCATTGTTCAAGTCAAAATAGCCGATGCCGTTCGAATCAGTCGACGGGCTGAAAGCCGCTTCGATCGTGTCGACATCGGCCCGTGTCGTTTGAACGTCGCCGATGACAGGATACTGCGGCCAGGGCAATTCCGGAGTCGCCATCACCTTACCGACCACGTGGACGATCCCGCAGGAGATTTCTTCCCAATACTCCGCGAACGATCCGAATTCGTCGCTGTCCTCGTTGCCCGTAAAGAAGCCGGTTGGATTGCTGTCCGAGAAATAGAAATGTTCGACGTCGGCAGCACCGGGGAGAGACGTGGGCGGCGTACCCCCGGTCTCCACGAACGAGCGCGGCATGTTGGCCAGGAAGATGATGAACTTGCGCTCTTCCGCGAAGCCGGCCACGGCGGTGAACAGCGGCCAACTCAACAGGGCCACCGCGGCGACGTGCCGGGCTAACCGTTTGCTTGTGATGTATGAACGGAGTTTCATGGACGAGCTCCTCCTGTGGAGTTTTGGTCCTGATTACGGCTTCTATACTGATTCCATACAGTAGCAGTTTCTAATGCGAGGTGCGCCGGGCCGGCCGCGCGAACGACAACCGTCGCCCCTGACGTGGCCGAAGTAAGAAATCCGGGCAGTTTGTCTGCGGCTTCCACGATAATGCAGTACTCCCGGGCGACACAGCCAATGGTTCAAACCATCGGTATGTCGCCATCAGAATTGTGGGCGCGTGCAAGTGACCATCAAGGCCTGCAAGCGACAATTGTGCATCCCTACGCTTCTAATGATATTCGCCCTGTGAACAAAAGCCAATGCGCCGTAAGCATTTATGTGCGTCCTGAAAGCCGATAACTCGCTGGATTGATGCCCCACGGGGCCTGCGGGCCACTCCGGGGCCGTTCTCCCCGCCAAGGACTGTCGCCGGCCCTCCATCAACGTGGGGCTGGGGACACCCGCCGCGGTCGCTTTTTGCGAGCCAACCGCCCGTAGCGAATGGCCGATTCAAGCTCGGGCCAGTTTGGAATGGCGACTTCCTCCCGACCATTAACGATGGGAAGCCCTCTCCGGCCTGTTAAGATGTACGCCAGCGCGAGTGGCGGAATTGGCAGACGCGCAGGACTTAGGATCCTGTGGGGCAACCCGTGGGAGTTCGAATCTCTCCTCGCGCAGTGGCGTGAACCGTTGTTCGGGAAGTGTGAAGCTCAGAAACGAAGAGCTGTTGGCAACGACCGATGAGGACGGGGCGCCCCAGAGTATGCCTGTGCATTCGATCTTCTGTTGTGACAATCTCAAGTTGCTGCAGCAGCAGCCGGATGACTCGATCGACTTGATCTACATCGACCCCCCTTTCTGCACCGGTCGAGAGCGCTCACACCGCCGCACTGCCAACCTCTTTGAAGACCGTTGGTCCGGCGGACTGGATGAGTTTTTGGAGTTCCTCGGTTTGCGCCTAAGACAGATGCGTCGCGTGCTCCGGCCGAGCGGCACCATCTATGTTCATCTCGACTGGCATGCCTCCCATTACGTCAAGATCCTCATGGACAAAATCTTTGGATATGACAACTTCCTTAACGAAGTGATCTGGCACTACCGGACAGGCGGAGTTTCAAAGCGGTGGTTCGGCCGCAAGCACGATACAATACTTGTCTACGCGAAGGATCGCGGGCAGCACACTTTCAATGTCCAGCGTGACGGATCATTTCGCACGAAGGGTCTGATGACCGATGCGGACGGCCTACCATACAAGACCACACGGAACGGCCGGCTGTACTTCGACAAAGACGGTCCAGCGGTTACAGACGTGTGGGACATTCCCTTTCTGAGCACGGTCGCACTGGAACGCACGGGTTATCCCTCCCAGAAACCCAAGGCCTTGCTCAGGAGGATCATCGCGGCGAGTTCTGACGAAGGGCAACTCGTGGCGGATTTCTTCTGTGGCTCCGGGACCACGCTGGTTGTGGCCGCCGAAATGAACCGGGCCGTTCTCGGTTGCGACATCAACCCCGAGGCCGTCCGTATCGCAAACAGCCGCTTGAAAGACACATTCGCTAAGCCCGTTTCGACAGCATGATTTATGAAGAGCGAACTTGACGAAGAGCCGTCGCCGGTGCGTCGTTCAAGGCCGAGGATTGTTTGCCGTTCCCCGCGGTAGGCCTGCCATGAGCGAGTCCGCCGCAGGCGGGCGACTCGAATGGAGACGAAGGGGATCGAACCCTCGACCTTCGCATTGCGAACGCGACGCTCTCCCAGCTGAGCTACGTCCCCATTGAATGATCAGCAGCCAATCGAGGCCGCCAAAGGAGCGCAAGTTATCCTGTTATCGCGGGTTTTTCAACCTTGATTTGTCTGAGTCGCGGCCAGGAGCGCGTCGCCCTCATGTACAAGGGGCGGACCAGCAACCGGGCCAATCGCCACAGGTGGGCGCAGGCCGGCCAGCCGGGATGCCGCCAGGGATACACGCCGCCCATGTGGTCGCGATCCGGAAACATCATGGCCCACAGGTAGCCCAGCCGAAATCGCACGCCCGGCGCCGTCAGCATGTTCACGGCAACGTGCGCCAGCGGGTGGGCGCTGTCACGCGGCGCCTGGGCCAGCACCAGACGATCTCGCCATGCGGCATGACAAGAGAACTCGGCAACTCGATCCCGCAACTTGACGTCGTCGAACAAATCAGCAGTTTGGCTCAGTGCCCTCTGCACCGCCAGCGACAAACTCCACGCTGTCGCTTTCTCTTGAACCTTTCTCCAGTCGATGCGGTCGGCGTGAGCCTGGACAAAACGGAATATGTCGTAAAGCCAAAGCAATCGAACATTGCCGTGGATGGTCGAGTGAGCCGCAAGGTGAATGACCATGTTCTCGTTGGATGGATGAAGCACGTCAACACCGTCCATTTTCGCTCGGATTGGATCGTCCCACATTCCATCCACTGGCACTGTCTGCATGTATCGCAGTGGGCGAAACAAGTGTGCGTGTACTTCGAGCCGGCATCGCGGTGGGCCGGGAATCTCATATTCTCGTTCGTAGTAATATCGCGGGAAGAAATCGCGCCGGACAAGTGGCCGACCGGCGCGGCACCCGGCACTCATGAGCAGTTGATCGGCTGCGGAAACATCCGCCGGGCGGACAAGGATATCGATGTCCGTCATGGGCCTGAGTTCGGGGCGGTCGTACGTTGAGAGATTCAAGGCAGCGCCCTTGAGCACCAAGAAGGGTAGATGTGCCTCATTGAGCCTTGAGGCCAGAGTTGCAAACGTCCGAACCGCGCCAAGATTCTCGCCTGCGGCATGCGTGGCTTGGAGCTGCAACATCCGCTCATGGTCTGCATCAATGTTCAGCGACAGCTCTTGGATTGCTTGTAAGAACAACCCCGCCGTGCGGGACTTTAGCGCTGCCTTGACTTGATTGGCGGAGCAAGGTCCGTCCTTGGCTTCTCTGAGGCTCATGAGTGACGGGTCAACTGCGAGTACCGCTGCGAGGAGGCGGATCGGATCAGTTCGGTGATGGTCAGCGCTGCCGTGCATCACAGTCCTTTAGGCGACGTGCTGCCGCGCCTTGTCGATTTCACATTGCCCGGACACAAGCGATTCAAGGGCGTCGCAGGATTCCTCGACCGAGCCGAGATTGAACTCGAAACACTGCGCTTGGCGAGCAAGGGCCACGGCGGTATCAAACGCTTGTCGGCCAAGGTTCTCAGTGTTCAGGCCGCAACGATAGAGGGTCATCGCCGCCTCAGGTGCGGTGAGTCGACTCCATCGCAATGGCATGTTGGTACGCCGCGACAAAAAGAGCACCGACTTGACCGGGCAAGGCCCCCCTATTCCGCCGCTGCCGGCTTCCGTCGGCGTCACGTAAGCGAACTGTCGCATACGCTTGCCATCGGACCACTCGCCCGAAATCAGCGGTAGATTGAGTTCTTGGATATGGTCGCGGCCGGCGTTCTTGATGCTCAGTGCCTTAGGGAACGGGTAGACAAGCAGTGATTGGGGCTCGATCAGCGCGAATTCGTCACAGAGATAGCTCCAGCCGCGGGCCATCAACGCCGCCGCCAACGTCGACTTGCCGGTGCCCGATTTTCCTGTGAAAACCACGGCGCGGTTTTGGTACGACATCACTCCGGCGTGCAGTTGAAAGAACGTGTTTTGCGTCAGCATTGTTTGATGATTGAGGGCGGCTTCAAGCTGGGGCATCACGCCCCGTTCATCGCGGCCGGCGACATAAGCCTCTCCGTTACACTGCACGACGTACTCCGCAGCAGCCCATGGCTTGGCCTTTCGCCGCACGATCTTCATGTGCAGCGCCGTGTCGCAGGGATCCTCTGTTCGATAGCAACCATAGATGCGATCGAACACGCGCACGCATTCCTCCGAGCACGATTGGAGACTGACTGCGACGACTCCGATGCGATAATGGCGGGTTTCAGTGGTCATGGGGATTCGACCGGCAAGCGGAGGCTGACGCTATGCGGCGGGTATGCCCGTGAGTAGTTGCTCCTCCTTTAACTGCTCCAGCACGGTCCGGGCGTCCTGCAGGGCGGTGTCGAACTCGACTTCGAATTGTTCCGTGAGCACCCGCGCTATGTCTTCAAGCGAGCGCGTGCCATCGCAAAGCTCCCAAATGAGGGTGGCGCTCACGTTTAGTCGGTGCGTGCGATCGACGACCGGATCATAAACGAGCACTTCATCGTCCATGCCGTGTTGAATCAAATGATCCATTTTTCTGGGTCTGGCCATGATCCGTCTCGGCGTAGTTAGGAATCAAAACCGGAACGCCCGTCGCGGACGCTTACTCAGGCGGGCTGGGGCCTGCCGTTAGCCCGGTTACCGCAAGTGCCGTTCGCGCCGAAACGCTCCACACGATCGG
>JADFJZ010000120.1 GCA_022565195.1 Planctomycetota bacterium
TCGAAAATCGTTGCGAGACGTTGCTGCCCATCAACGACCTCATACTCTTCTGGCTCATCGGAGAGCTTGAGCAAGTAGAACTTCGGGAGCTTCCATCCACGAAGCATGGAATCAATGAGATTTTGCTTCTTCGAACGGCTCCACACTTTCTGCCGCTGCCACTCAGGAATCTCATACCGATTACGACGTTTGTACACCTTGTCAATGGCGCGCTTTCTGGTTTCCATCTTCATCGGGCAGTCCGGTCTCTTTTCGTGGTGTTAGTTGTGCTATAGGGGGCCGACAATCACTACCTTGAGCCTCATAACCTGCGGAACTTTAATCTCATGTCCATATAACACGCCTCTGGATCGTCTGCCACAGGGGCGCTGAGGGAGCGTAACATGGAGCGGTTGCCGCTGCAACGGCGGTGGACCCGCCCAGTGGGTCGTCCGCCGTGGAGGCCTTGGGCGCGCTATTGCGACCATTTAGTTAGCGATCGGGGGGCAAGTTATACCAATAGGCCAAGCCTCGGCGCCGGCGGTGTGCGCGGAGCGTGAGAATTACGAATTATGAATTCAGAATTACGAAAGAAGACGGCGGAACGTGGCGAAACGTGTAGCGCCAAACGAACCCACCGCGTGCGCAAACGCAAGGCCGGGACTGGGAAAGGACGAAGTACAAAGTACGAAGGACGAAAAGGGGCGGAGTTGCGAAATAGAGGAAGTTGTCAGTGGTCAGTCGTCAGTAGCGTGTTTAGCGGCGACCCGCAGGGGAGCGGAAGCGTCGTGAGGCTATCCTGGGATCGAGGCGGAGAGCCACGAGCCGAGTGGGCGAGTGATCGCCAGGGGCAGTTTCTTCCAGACTTGCTGGGCGAAGTGGAACTTGCGGTTGCTCGGCGTCAGGTTGGGCACGCGGCCTCCGTTGGGCATGTCGAACTGGTAGCCCAGCGGCGTCGGCTCGAAGCCCTGGTTCTTCTTGAAGTTGTACGACCCAATGTTGTCCACGCGCGTGCGGCCGAAGTCGAACTTGCGGACGCCCAACTCGACAGCCTTCTCCATCAAGGTCATGTACAGGTAATTGTTCGCGCCCATGCGCGTGGCGGGCACATGGTCGCAGCCGCTGTAGTAAGGATACACCGTGCCGCCGTGAATGAAACTCAACAACCCGGCGACCGGCTTTCGGCCGTCGTAGATCACGGAGACTAAATGCTGATCCGGCGTGGCATCGAGCAGAGATCGGAAGAACCGCCGCGGCGAATTGGGCGAGCCCAGCCGCCTCATGCTTTGCGAGTACAGGCGCCAGACCGTTTCGATCTGGGCGTCATCGAAGCGGACGCTCAATTGAAACTTGTCGCGGGCCCGGCGGACCTCCGCGCGGGCCTTTCGCGGGAACAGGCCGAGCACGTCATCGACACTTTGAGGCAGGTCCCGCATGAAGGTCACGTAGCGGTCAATCGAGGTCAAATCGGGCCAGCGGGCCTTGCTCGAGCGAATGTCGATGTATCGCGCGCCGATGCGATGTGCAATACGGCGGGCCTCGGCGAGCAGGGCGTCGGCCACATCCTGGTCGTCGCACAGCACGCCGCCATAGACGGCGTAGGGCACGCTGACGAGAAGCCGGCCGGCCAGCAGGCTGCGCACTTCGAAGAGTGGAAACAGGCCGACAACGTCGCCCTGGTTCCAGGCCATCAAGTAGTGCGGGCGGTGCGGATAGCTGGACCGAACGGCGTCCATCCAGTTCAGCGAGTGAAACAGCGTGGCGGTCGGGGCGCGATCCGCGTAGCGCTGCCATTCGCCGCGGTGGTCGTTGGCATCGGGCTGAAGTTCGGTAATCTGCAATTCCACTTGCGATTACCTCCTTGGGAAAGCGCGATGCACGTTAGCCCGGATTTCTTGCCACAAAGGCACCAAGACACAAAGGAAAGAAATGAAGAATGGAGAATGGAGATCGGGGAAACAAAGGCAAAGCTCGGGATTGCTTGCTTGAAGTGGGAGCTGTTTCTCCTTTTTCTGTTCTTCCTTGTTTATTCTCCATTTCTAACTCTTGGTGCCTCCTTGAGGCTCCCTCATCGGTTGCCTTCAGCTTCGTGGCAAGAACAACGTGAGAAATACCGGTTAATAGGGATCCGAGTAGTACTTGTGGTAGCCGTAATAGTAGCGGCGATACCGGCCGGCGCTCTTGCGGTGTCCGGCCAGAATGCAGCCGAGAATGTTGACGTTGTTCGATTGCAGCAGCCGAATGGTTGATTTGGCGATGGGCTCGGGTGTGGTGCCCATACGCACGATAAACAACACGCCCGTACACAGCGGCCCGATGACGCTGGCGTCGGACACGGTGCTGGCCGGCGGCGTATCGACGATGCAGAACTGGTATCGCCGCTTGCACTCTTGCAATACGGTCGCGGTTCTTTGCGTGCTCAGCAACTCTGCGGCATTGAACTCCTGCGTGGTGCCCGCCGGAATGACGTGCAAGTTAGGGACCGGCGTCGGGCGGATGACTTCTTCCAGCCGGGCTTCGCCACGCAGCAGATCGGCCAGGCCGGGGTATTCGGAGATGCCCATCATGCTGGCCAGTGAGCTGCGACGGAAATCGGCGTCGATCATGAGCACGCGGAAGTGCTTGATCTCCGAGATGACCCAAGCCAGGTTCATGGTCGTGACGCTCTTGCCTTCTTTGGGAATGCTGCTGGTGATCGCGATGACCTGGTTCTCGCCCGTGGTGTTCATCGCGGTCAGGCGGGCCCGCAATGATCGGTATTCTTCGGTGATCTCCGCAGCTTTGTCGTGAAAGGCCACCACGGATTCATGTATGTTGAAGGCGGATACACCGCCGGCCGGCTGGGGATTCCATTCCGGCGCGCCAATGGCAGAGTGCTTGTCGTCACTCATGGCCGCCGCCAGTCCCGGCGGAAGGTCCACGACGTCGTTCGGTGCAATCGGCTGCGGGTCGTCCGCGGAGTGGGCTTGGATCGGCGCACTCTGAGACTTGTTCCTTCGTTCCTGCTCAGCTCGTTTCAGTGCGTCAGAAATCAGGCCCATCGAATCGACCCTCGAATGACAAATCGGAACAGCACTACCCGAAAAGGTTCACGTGATCCCACGTGATGCTTGCTTTCTCGACGATCCGCTTGAACCTCTGCGGATGCTCCAGGCTGAGATACGCCAGGCTGCCCGAGACGACCAGCACGCTCAGAAAGGCACAGCCCACCGGCACCATGACCAGCTTGCGGGCCAGCAGGCGCCGCCGATCAGCGGGCAGCAGGATCTCGTCAATGCCTTCCAACACCGGCACGCCCAAAGAGAAACTCACCGCGCTCGCCGCGTGGAAAGTATGATCGAAGAACTCACGCAGGAACACGGCACACGCGCCAAATGCCAGACCGACACCGAAGGCCAGCATGAGAATCGATTGGGCCTTCGGGGAGATCGGCCTGCGGGAGGATTCCGCTTCGTCAATAGTAATGAACTCGATGCCCTCGTCCTTGTCATCAATCTCCAGCACGCGGGCCAGTTTGCGCTCGCTGGTGCGAATCTCCGCCAAATGACTGCGCTCGTCCTTCAGCGACATTTGCATCTGCCGATAGCGCGTTCGCTGTTCCGCGCTGTCGGCCTGCAACTGTTCATAGCGCGATAAGTCGCTCTCCGTTTCCGTGATTTGTTCCTCGGCGACCGCCAGGGCTGTCTGGGCCTCCGCCAAGTCGGTCATCACGCGGCGCCGGTCTGAACTCTGCACAGCCACCACGGCAGGATCAGCGCTGTACACTTTTCGAGGCCTCGGCTCGTCGCCCATCCGCCGTTCCAGGGCGATCAGATCGTGTGTCGCCCGTTCCTTCTTGCGGATCAGCGTCTGCATCGTCGGGTGCCGTTCCAGCATGCCCTTCTCGATGCGGTTTTGCATCATTTGGTCTTCGGTCCGAAGAATCAAGTCCATCAAGCGGCGACGTTCTCGTTCCAGATCGGCGCCAGTGTCCAGAAACTCCGCATGGGATCCGGACCCCTGTTGGGGCAGAAGCTCCGGCTCCGGCATACTCGCGAGTTGGGCCTGCAGGCGTGCGATCTTGCGACGCGACTCTTCAACCCGACGCTGCACGTTCTTCTTGTTGGTCTCGTTCAACGCTACGTGTTGACTCGCGGCGAGGCTCGCACCCTGATTGACGTATGGATACTTTTTGACCAGGGCTCGGAGCTCCCTCTCGTGCAAGTCGATCGATTGCATCAGTCCGTCGAATTCCGTCTGGTAGAACTGCTGGGCGTGACGCAGGGTATCCAGGAATTTGGCCCGACTCACTTCAGCGTAGTTGTCGCGTGTGTAATTGACCAGGTTCACGACCAGTTCGGGATTACTGCCCCGCGCCGAGATCTGGATGCGATCCAAATCAGGCCCGGTCTCGAGCATGGTGAGATTCAGCATCCCCGCCAAGCCTTTGGTAATGCTCTTTTGTTTCTCGCGCCCCGCACTGGTCAACCGCCCATCGGGCTTGCGCGGCAGGTCCTTGGTCAGGCCCAGCTCGCCGGCGACCTTGGCCATGGCCTCCGGACCCATCATGTCATACTGGATCGACGCGCGCAGCGCGTTCATGGAGATCGGTCCGCTGCGCTCCAGCACCTTGGAGATTGGAATGGGGTTCCGGCGCTCGAATATCGTGCGGGCTTTGTACTCCCGCGGCAGCCGGTGGCTGGAGATCAGTACCGCCGAGGCCGCCACACAGAACGGAATCAGAAACGACCACCTGCGGTACAGCACGACGCGAAAGACCTCACGCACCGTACGCTGCAGTTCCTCTTTGGTCTGCTCAAATCCAGTCGACATGGCCGTCAATCACTCTCAATCAAGTCCTTTGTTCGGTCAATCGCCTTCACTTCGTCTTCCCGGCTACGGTCAGGGCAACGTCAAACCGCCCAGAGCGCGGCGCCGCGTGCCATCGCCAGTACCGAGGTTGTCATACACGTCGTCCGCACTGATAATCTGGGCCGGGGTCTGATAGGCTTGTATCACCGGCGCGATTGGTTGCAGGATCTCGCGAATGCGGTAGCCGACCCAGGCCATCGGCGTCGGCGGCACATAGAGGATGTCACCTTCCTGAAGCATGTAGTTCTGCCGCATGTCGCCAAGTGCAATCATCCGGAAGAAGTTGATCACGATTTCCTGATTGTCCTTAGGATCAGCCGCGGGCCGAATCAGCTTGATTTGACTCAGCCAGGCGTTCGGTGTCGGCCCATACTGGGTCAGGACGTTCATGATCGTGTCGCGACCCGTGATGGGGCGCGAGGCGACGGCCCGACCACCGCCACCCCCAGTGCCGTTCACTTCGCCGAAGAGATAAAAAACCCTGCTCACCGTGCGGGCCAGCGACACATGAACCGTCGGATCGCGGTAGTAGGCCCGCAGCTCGTATCGCACTTTGCTGGCGATTTCGCGCGTTGTCAAACCCGCCACACGGACTTCATCCAACAGCTTCAAGTGAACGGTACCGTCCGCGCGAACGACTACAGTATCGTTCACTTCCGGCGCCTGCGGCGCGATGATGTTGATGCTGTCGGTCGGACCCACACGGTAACTCGTTCCCGAGGTGACCGTGCTGCTGGCATGACGGAAGGTCATGACGTCCTGGTGGGTCGCTGCACACCCGACGAACAACAAACTCGCCAAGCCACTGAAGTAACCGCATTTCATCGATTCAATCCTCTTGCAAAGCAACCCACCCGGATGCGCCCTCCTGCTCACGGAGTGCAGGATCATGGTTTGAGCTGCCATTCGTGTATCGGACGCCAAAAGGGGTCGCTGTATCGATTTGTGACGGGAGCCCCCTCAATTTTGTGGTCGGCGGGTGCGGCGGAAGTGGGTTCCGATAATGGACCCGCGCAATCACAGCCGGACCTC
>JADFJZ010000121.1 GCA_022565195.1 Planctomycetota bacterium
GTCCTCCAGCGGCAGCCAGGTGCTGGCCTTGAAATTGTGCCGCAGGCCGAGTGTGTGCCCGACTTCGTGCGCCGCCACTTCCTTCACCACTTCGTGCAGGTACTTCTCCGGCAGCTCTTTGTAGCCTTGAGAGGCGAGAATCGTGCGCGCCATGGCCAACTCGTGCCGCACGCTCGCGCCGCAGTCGCACATGAACCGCGAATAGCGCTGCCTCACCAGATCCATGTCCGGCTTCAGGCCCGGTTCCCGAACAATGTCCAGCCCGTAGCCGGGCAGCAGGCGGTCTTCGCGCAGGCCGAAATCGAACCTCGGGTAGGCCTTGAGGAAGGCCCTCAGTTTGGGATCGTTGTTGTGATCGGCCAGGGCCTTGGCGCCGAAGACCGCGTGCGTCTCGATCGGTCCGCGGATCCAGCCGTCGTCGAAGACAATGTCGGCGTCGTAGATTTGCCCGGTCATCGGGTTGGCCCGGGACGGCCCCACCGCCAGACCGATACCGGTCGTCGTCCAACGGAAGAAGTTCTTGGTCACGTCTGCGGGATCGAAGTCTTTGTACTCGTTGTCCGCCGTTTGTTGCCGGACTTGCATGGCATCGATGAAGCCGCACTTCTCGAAGGCCTTGTTCCATTCCAGGATGCCTTCCTTGACTGCATTGCGGAAGCGCACCGGCACCGTCTTCTCGATGTAGAAAACAATCGGATCCTTGACCGGGGATTTCTCGAGCGACGAGTCCAGTTTCTCGAGGTGCCAGCGATTGATGTAGCGGTTGAACAAGTGTTTTTGCTTGTAATCCTTTTTCCAATCCCGCACCACGGTCAGGAAGTAGCCGATGCGATCATCGCCCAAGCGCGGCTTGTAGCCGGTATCGGGCATCGCCGACAGGTTGTAGTTCACGGCGATCAGCGTGCCGTTGTAGGCTCTGCCCAGGAAGCCGCCGCCCGGACCCTTGTAGGGACTCTCGACGGTGACGACCAGGTTCTGCTCAAAGCACTTGATACTCACCCACTTGGCCAGGCTGGAATCCAACGTACCGCGATAAACCTGGCCAACCTTGGCAAAATCCTCTTTGAACAAATCGCCCAGATCAATGACCGGATTTCCGCCGCTCAGGGTCTTGATGTTGATGGCCTTGAGGATGCGGTCGGTGTAGGTGCGTTTCACTGCGTCGCTGATCGCCGTGCCTTCCTTGCCTTCGTTCCGCAGATCAGGCTGGATCAAAAGCAGCTTCTTGTTGCGACGCTCCCAGCGAACGACCTGGTCACCCCACATCCAGCCGGCCAGCCCGGGCGCGGAGTGAATGGTGCTGGACAGCATGACATTCTGCCCAAACTTGCTGCTGGGGATCTCGGCGAAGAGCTCGTCGGTCTTCTTGTTGTAATACAGCTTGTAGAAGGGCGTCTTGTCCGGGTCGCCGTAGACCTGGATGGTCTTGAATTCGTCCGTGACCACGTCCTTGAAGTCTGGAAAGTCCTTCTTATCCTTCTTGTCCTTTTTGTCCTTCTTCGTGTCGGCCTTGTCCTTAGGGCTCTTGGCGTCGGTTGGCGGAGTCGTCTCGGCGGCTTGGGGATCGTCTGCGGCGGCTGCCAGCGACCAAATCAGGCCCATGCCCACCAAAGCAACCAGACTGGACTTGGAAATATTCATAGCATCATGCCTCCAAAAACGACTATGTAGTTGATCAATCTATGATTATGCTCTGACAGACCGGCCTATGCAAGCAAGGTTTGGGAATACCGCCTCTATTCATATGATTCACGCCCTCCGGGTAATTGCGGAATCCCCCGACAAGGGACGAAAACCACAGACCGAACCTGTCATGAGAGTGCTGCCACAGACCGTCCGCATGGCTGCGCCTCGGATGGTTCGTTAATTAGCAGATTCCCATAGAAGCCCGCTCATTTCCCATAACGCCATTGATCACAAGGACTTTCGCTTCACGAGCACAGCCTTGCATTGCAGGCCGGGTTTCGAACTGCCCGCGAAACGGTCGCTGCAAGAGAGTGGGCCGAGATAGCACGGGCGAACTGAGTTTGGCGATCCTTTGGCACGCGCCGTCCAAGTGTAACTCGTCTTGTTCCCGCAAATGTGCCGCTGCGACGTCTGACTATTAGGCGCCGACTGAGGAGCCGCTGCACTTCTTGACTTGTGCACGGTGCCCTCCTACGCTCGGCCGCATGGACCGGGTTCACACGACCGCCGCCCTCCACGAGCGTCGCGAGCGCGTCTTCCTCATCTTCGCCGGCATCTTCCTCGGCTGCATGACCATGCTCAACATCCTGGGCATCACGCGCTTCGTGCACATCGGGCCGCTGGCGCTGGCCGTGGGCGTGCTGCCCTATCCGCTGACGTTTCTGTGTACCGACTTCATCAGCGAATTCTACGGCCGCCGCCGCGCCAACTTCGTCGTGTGGGTCGGGTTCCTCCTCAACATCATTGTCATCGCATTCCTGTGGCTGGGGAATGAGCTGCCCGGCATCTCGGAATCGGCAAGACCGGCCTGGCTGCCGGAGGGTTCATGGAATCCGCCGCCTTGGCAGACACTCACTCTCGAAGCACCCACAGGCATGCCCTTCGGAGCCGAAAGATCACAAGCCGAACTCTTCGAGATGGTCTACCTATGCACACGGGGTTCCATGCTCGCATCGATGGTCGCATACTTGGCGGCCCAGTTCTGCGACGTGTTCATGTTCCACTTTTGGAAGAGCGTCACCAAGGGCAAGCATCTTTGGCTGCGGAACAATGGCTCGACGATGGTCAGTCAACTGATCGACGCGACCGCCGTGATCATGGTGACCTTCGGCGGAGCATGGCTCGCCGGCGAGATGGCCTTCCGGTCCATCGCGGTTTTGATCGGCAGCAATTACTTATACAAAGTAACCGTCGCCGCACTGGATACGATTCCCTTTTACATCGGCGTGAAGTACCTCTCGCGCTATCTGCAGATCGACCCCACGCAGGAGCACGAAGCAGCAAGTGAGCGGCCGGCGGGATAGAGCCGTGGCCTTCAGGCCACGGACCGCAGCCGTAGTGACCTACGGGGGTCCGGACCCTGAAGGGCCCGGCTCAGGGGCGATGCACTCGATTCAATAACCCGCTGGGCGCCCGCCTTTGCGAGGGTCCGAAGCTCCGATCCAGCCGTTCGATGATCTTATAATGGCCTGAACGACACCTCCGCGCGGCTTGTCACTGATGCGATGACCGCGACCGCGCAGGCCGGCCGCCAGATCTTCCGGCGCAGGCCCATCAAAGAATACGGCGTCCGGCTGCCACTGATGGTGAAGCCGGGGCGCCCGCACCGCCTTCTCCAGCGTCATGCCGTGGTCGAGCACGTTCATCAGGACGTTCAAGACCGACGAGATGATGCGCGGGCCGCCCGACGCGCCGATCAACAGATAGGGCTTGTCATCCTTGAGCACGATGGTCGGGCACATGCTCGACAGAGGCCGCTTGCCGGGCGCGATCGCATTGCGC
Source organism: Planctomycetota bacterium (assembly GCA_022565195.1). The sequence continues at coordinate 3,469 of JADFJZ010000121.1, forward strand.
TCCGATTGGATCAAGCCATAGGCGTTCGGCTTGCCCGGCGCGGCGGCGAAGTCGTCCATTTCATTGTTCAGAATGATGCCCCATTCCGCCACGGCGGCCAGCGAACCGAACGACGTATTGATCGTCTCGCTGCTGACCACGACGTTGCCCCAGCGATCGACCACACAGAAATGGCTCGTGCCCGCGTCCTCCGGCAGTTGCGACGTGCCGTAGCCCTGCAAGTCCAGCGCCCGGCCGGACTGAATTTGCTTGGACAACTGCTGCCCGTACTGCTTGGAGGTCAAATACGCAACCGGAACCGGGTGGAAGTCGGCATCGCCGAACCATCGGGCACGATCGGCGAAGGCGTGCTTCATGGCCTCTACCATATAGTGCGCCGCCAGGGGCGCATCGTCGCGGCGGAGCTTCGTCATATCGAGCGGTTCAAGCGTGTTCAGGATCTGCAGGAGCGTCGCCCCACCGGAGGACGGCGGCGGCATGGTGATGATCGTATGTCCGCGATAGGTTCCCGTGATCGGCGTGCGCTCGACCACGCGATAGTTCTCCAGGTCATCGGCGCGGAGCACGCCGCCGTGACGGACCATCTCCCGTTCGCTCGCCTCGGCGACCTCGCCTTTGTAGAACAGATCGGGACCTTGCAACGCGAGCGCTTCCAGGAACCGGGCCAGCGCCGGCTGTTTCAGACGCTCGCCGACTTTGCGCAACCGGCCGTCGTTCAGATGTACGCGATACACATAACCGCAGGATTCCCGCAGCGATGGATCACGGGCGTATTGCGCCAACGTGCCGCGGCAGTTGGCGACGTAATGATCATCGACGTGAAAGCCCTCGCGCGCCAAGCGGATCGCCGGTCGCAGCGTCCGCGCCAGCGGCATCGTGCCGAAACGCTTCAAAGCCTCGCACCTTCCCGCGATCAGGCCGGGCACCGCGACAGCAAGGTGCCCATTGCGACTTGGATTGCGGCGCGGCTTGCCGCTCGCTGCCGGCGTGACATACATATCGCGCGTCGCCGCAGCCGGTGCGGCTTCTCGGTAGTCCAGCACGGTGACCGCGCCGTCGGCCTGACGCACAATCGTGAACCCGCCGCCGCCCACGCCCGTGCTGTAGGGGCGCGTCACGCCGAGCGCAAACGAGACCGCCGTGGCGGCGTCCATGGCGTTGCCACCGGCTTTGAGGATCTCCAGCCCCGCCTGCGACGCGTCGGCCGAATCGCTGGCCACCATGCCCCGGCTGCCGGCAGCGATCCAGGACGCATCTTCGGCGCGCAGGAACGCGCACGACGACAAACACGCCAACACCGCGGCGCAGATCCAGCGCCGTTCGGAGATGACGGACCGTGGGTCGTTCGGGGGCATCAGTTCCTGTCCTCGTGACGCACGTGTGCCACTGGCAGCTCGTCTGCCAGTGCCGCAGGCGTTGTGACTGCACACTGGCGGACAAGCCGCCAGTGGCACCCCGGCGAAGGCGCCGGGCATCATCATATCCGGTGGTGCAGTCGTCCGTCCACCGGCCGGCTTGACCGACTGCCTTTCGATGCGGTAGTTATGTACTTGAGGTAACCGAGTCGGGCTCCGTGCCGCTCTTTGATTCCTATTCGCGCTGCTGATTGGACCGCCCGGACACACGCAACGGCACTCTCTTGCCGGAGTGGATTTGCCATGCCGTTCATGCTCAAGGCTTTCGTTTGTGTCACACAACTGACCTTCGCACTGATTGCACCCGACGAGCCACAAACCGTGGCCGAGCGCAGCGGATATCAAGCCACCGCTCGGTACCACGAAGTCATGGCCTTCATCGACAAGCTCGAGCCGCTCGCGCCGCTGCTTCGCGTGGGCGAACTCGGCGAGAGCAGCGAAGGCCGCTCGATACCGTTGCTCATTCTCGCCGATCCCCCGGTCGCGACAGCCAAAGAGGCGGCTGACAGCGGCAAGCTGGTCGCCTTTGCCTTCGGCAACATCCACGCCGGCGAAGTGTGCGGCAAAGAGGCGCTGCTGATGCTCGCGCGGGAGATCGGCACCACGCCCGATCATCCACTGCTCAAGAACCTCATCATCGTCTTCGCACCGATCTACAACACCGACGGCAACGAGCGAATGTCGAAAGACAGTCGACGCGGCCAGCTCGGGCCGGCGCAGGGGCAAGGCCAGCGCGCCAACGCCCAAGGGCTCGACCTCAATCGCGATTACGTCAAGCTCGAATCTCCCGAGGCCCGGGCGCTCGTTCGCTTTATGAACCACTGGGATCCGGCGATCATCATCGACACACACACGACGAACGGCTCTCATCACCAGTACACCATCACCTACGCCGCACCGCGCCACCCCGCCGGCGATCGCGAGGTCATCGAATACGTCCGCGATACGATGCTCCCCGCCGTCACGTCCAGC
>JADFJZ010000122.1 GCA_022565195.1 Planctomycetota bacterium
CGCCCCGGCCGCGGCGACACTGCCCATGGCGGCGCCGACCTGCTTGATGAAGATGTCGTCCGCAGCCACGGCCAGATCACACGACATATTGAACTCATTGCCGCCGCCGACCACGACGCCGTTCAATCGCGCGACTGTCGGCTTGCCGATGGCGCGCAGCAGCTCGTGCGTGCGGCAGAACTCGCCCATCCATTTCCAATAGTCGTTCGGCGCATCGACATAGTGCGCCTTTTGCTCTTTCAAATCCGCGCCGGTGCAGAAAGCCCGATCGCCCGCGCCCGTCAGCACCACAACCGAGATACCGTCGTCCCAGGACGCATCCTGGAAGGCCGTTTGCAGCTCACGCAGCGTAGCGAGGTTTACACAGTTCAATACGCCAGGCCGGTTAATGGTGACCGTGGCCCGTCGACCCTTCTTCTCAAACAGGATGTTCTCGAAGTTGAACGACTTTGGATCTTGCCCGTCAATGTGCGCCATGAGGTAATTTCCCTCTTCGCCCGTCTTCCGTAGAGACAAAGCTCGTACTTCTCACGTCAATTCTGCCACGAAGACACCAAGACACCAAGATGAAGAAGTTGTGTCTTTTTCTTCTTTTGTCAGCACTAAACACTCCGTAATAAGCAGCTTTCAAGCGTCATTGGCTGATCTTGTAGTGACGAGTACCCTTATCGCTTTTCTTCGTGTCTCCTTCAGGCTCCCTCATTGGTCGCCTTCAGCTTCGTGGCGAGAAATTCGGGCTAAGTCTGCGGTCCCGGCGTCTCCGCCGACAGGCCAGTGGTCTCAGCTTCGGTAGCGGAGTATACGCGGCTTGAGAGGGCTTTGGAAGGGTTTCCCTTGCTCCTGGCATTCGAGCTGTCGCTGCTTCAGGCGGTAATACCATTTGGCCTGCGTATCTGCGTCGTCGATCAGCATCAGCGGCGGATCGTAGGCCAAGCCCGCGGCCTGTCGGATCACCACCTCCCGATCCTGGCCCAGAAACGTCCGAGCCAGCCGTTGCATGATCGGGCTGAGCAGACCGAGCCCTCGAATGGTCCAATACATGCACTGATGCACCTCGCTCGTCGTGTCCGTGAGCGGTGTAATCGCGGTCAGCGACACGACGCTGTGGCGATCCCCTTTGATGTGTTCGACGCGCACCGCCGGCAGTTGAAAGGTGATCTCGGTAGACACATTTTTTCCAAGAATGCGATACGGGCGGGCGCCGCTCTTCAATTCATGACGTTCCAGACGGAAGCCGGTACCAAATGGAACATAGGACTTTTCCTTGAGGCGCGGCTGGCGATTGCGCTTATGCCACCACCACGAAGTGTGGACATAGCCGAGGTGGGTGGGGTCCATCAGCCCCACGACCGCCTGGTCGATATCGCAGGCAAAGTCCATGGACAGGGCAAACCTGGGCCCGCGCTCGCCGATGTCCGGCATGTGCGGTATCGGAGGGAGGTCGGCTGGCGTTTCTCGTCGCGTGCCGTTGCGGGGAATGTAAATCCAGATGTTGCCCTGCACCTCACGGCAGGGATACAAGGTCACTCGAACGCGTTCCAAGTGGAAGGTCTGATCTGCGGTAAGCGATGGAATGTCGATGCAGCGGCCGTCCTCGGTCGAGAACTTCCAGCCGTGATAGCAGCAGCGCACGCCGCCGTCTTCGATCTGGCCGTGATGCAGCGGCATGCCTCGATGGGGGCAAATGTTACGAAGTGCGAAGATCTCGCCATCGGCGCGCCGACCGATGACCACGGGTTCACCCAGCAAGGTCTTGGCAACCATCCGACCCCGTTTGAGCCGGCGCCCCAATAGCGCCAGATACCAGCAATCTCGCAGCAGGGTCATCGCGCCGAATCCCTCTTCATGGTCAGGTGGTCAACGGACAGCGCAGGGCAGGTGCGAGGCTCAAGACGCTCTGCCTTCGACCGCACCATCGATGTCCGGATTCTCCATTTTCCGCTTCCGATTTTGATCGCGCCATAGCCAATGGGTTCTCGCGGGCACAATGCTACCTCCAGGCCAGCATCGTTTCAAGAAAGGCGGTCATTGGCACCGATGCCCAGCCCGCCCTATCGGCCCACATGGTCTCGAAGACCCCGCAACCCTCGGGCGACACCCAAGATCGGCGATCATGAAGCGCGAATCAGGGCAACGTCGCTGCCTGCTTCAGCCGGCGAGCCCACCTGAGGTCCATGTCGTGTCCAAGCCGCAGATTCAGCGGACCGGCCCTGCATAGCCGGTGCACAGCCAGACATGCACGCGATTGATTGTGACGCCGTGTCGCACGACTTCGATGACCGGTGTCTGCTTGCGGCATTCATCGAAGACATAGTATTCCTCTGGCCGGCCGCTGCCGGCCGCCGCCCGATTGAAGAGTTCGCCGCTGACAAACAGCACTGTCCTGTCGTAAAGATCACCGTCGTCGTACCACACGTTGTATTGACGGGCCTGGGCGTGAACGCTTACGACTTCGCACACGTCGCGCAAATAGTAACTCAGCAGCCCCGCCAATACATTGAAATGGGTCAGGATCACGGGCGGCTCGCCCTGTTCGGCTGCGACGCGGTCGCGGACCTCGATCAGCCCGGCACGAATTTCCTGGCCCCAGCCCGCGCTTTGGGCCAGCGGTTCGACCGCGTCAGGCGGCAAGCTCACAACAGCCTGCAGGCGCTCGTTAATGATGGTCGTCAGGGGATAAACCATCACCAGCGGCAGGAACGCCGATGCCAACGTCGCCAGGCCCAATGCCCCAGCCGCCAGCGCTTTTTTCGCTCGGGACCAACGGAAGCGATCATGAAACACAACCGCAGGGAACAAGACATACAACGCCAGGTAACCGGACGTCGGCCAGTGTGCCTGCGTAGTGGACATGCTCGCCACTGCCAGGAAAATGCCCAGCAGCGGGAGGCTGAAGCACAGCAACAACAGGATCCGCGCATCCGCCTGACGCCGCAAACGGCGAAAACCGAGCACCACGCCCGTCCACAACAGAATGAAAACCACCGGCGTGTGGTATGTGGCCTGGAAAAACACGCTCTGCCAGGCCAATCCCAACCCCGGCGGGGCGTTCGCATCGCCGACCTCCGTACGCTCCGAGAGGAACAAGAACCCCGCCCAATCGTGCTGCGAATTCCAGTAGACCACCGGCGAGAAAATCAAGAGACCCAACAGCGCGCCGAGATAGGGCTCTTGGCGCCGGAACCAGCAGCGGTGCGGCTTGGACAGCAAGCCGAACAAGACCAAACCGGTCGGGATAAGCAGGGCGGGCGGATTTGAGGATAGCCCCAGCCCGAAAACCGCACCCAGAGGATAGAACAGCGCCAGTCGCTGCTCGGTGACCATCTTGGCTGCCAGATAGAGAGCCAGCGCAGTCCAGAAGACCAACAAGGATTCCGGCACCAGCAGAAAGCCCAGGGCCATGCAATACAGCGGGCTAAGAGTCAACGGCAGCGCCGCCCAGAAGCCGACGCGGGCGCTGAAGAGTTTCCGGCCGGTGCAAAACACCAACCAGCTACTCGCACAGGAAATCGCGATGGCCGACGCCCGCCAGGCCCACGGCGCATCATCCGTCAGAGCGCCCGCCAGCCACATCACGTAGGCCACCATCGGCGGGTGATCCACGTAACCCCAGTCGAGCCGCACCGACCACATCCAGTAGTAGGCTTCATCGGTGCTGACATCGAACGAGCCAATATACAGCGCGCGGTAAACGGCCGTGAGGCCGATGATGATCAAGATGTGTTTCGCGCTGTGATTCGAGTCCGACACCGCCCGGTTCCTCATTGGGGCACACACCTTCGCAGATTGTGTGGCCCGCGCCAAGCTGCGAGCCGGGGGCGGAATGGAACCTGACTTGCCGGGAGCCCGCGCGGATCTTCAAGCGCGGAGCACGCCCCGCTCAACGAACGTCTGCGTGGGCCGTCGACGCGCCAAAGCCGCTTTGGCGACGGCGCGCTGAAGCCCACGGCTCGGGGAGTCGGTCGAACGTTTCCGGCGCCGTAAGATCAGCGCGGTTCGAACAGTCGTCCGGGATTGAGGTCGGCGGAAGGGCGTCGAGACGAGAATGCGCCTCCGTTACGTGTGTTGCATCACGACTTCTTCGAGGGCTGCGTGGTATTCGCGCCAATCGTCAGGCTTGTGTACGAAGCCGGCCGTACCGAGTTCGAGGCATGTCTTTTCATCTTCGGGATCGAGCGACGCCGTGAACATGATGGTCGGTATGTTCTTGGTACGCTCGTCGTCCTTCAGATGCCGCAGCATCTCCACCCCGCTGATGCCCGGCATGTTGATGTCCAGGAAGATCAAATCCGGTTCCCACGGCAACGCCTGGCCGCCATCGGGCAGCAGGAGTTTCATGGCATCGTCCGCACAGGTCGAGTAGCACACCTCGACATCACCGACCATTTTCTCCAGAGCGAGGCGCGTGGACATCGCCTGGTTCACATCATCCTCAACGACGTAAATCTTCATTGTGCGTGGCCTCCCAGCAGCAGCCCGTTGCAGTGATTGAGCCTGAAAACCGATGTTCACTGCTTCGGCAAGTCTTGCGATGATGGTGAACTGTTACACGTAGTCATTTTGGAGTATTATTAGGGTTATCCCTAGGTACCAATGATTTTGACTAATACACGTTTGGGGCGCCGGCCGTCGAACTCGCCGTAGAAAATCTGCTCCCACGGGCCGAAATCCAGCCGGCCCTGCGTGACCGCCACGACGACTTCGCGGCCCATAATCTGCCGTTTGTGGTGGGCGTCGGCGTTGTCTTCGCCCGTGCGGTTGTGGTGGTAGCGCTCCGGGCTGGCGTCGAACGGCGCCAACTCTTCGAGCCAGCGCTTGTAATCATGGTGCAGACCCGGCTCGTCGTCGTTGATGAACACGCTGGCGGTGATGTGCATGGCATTGACCAGGCACAGGCCCTCCTCGATGCCGCTCTTGCGCAATTCCTCCTCCACCTGCGGCGTGATGTTCACAAAGTCCATCCGTGCCGGCACGTTGAACGTCAGGTAGCTCGTGTGGCTTTTCATGTCGGGAATTCTCCAGACCTCTGAACTATTCCAGACCCGCACCCGTTCGGAGCGCACGTAGAGGCGGCAGGAGCAGCAGGATGATCTGCACGATGCCGAGCAGTGTGCCGAACGGCAGATACCATAGCGACCCGGCGGCGGCGATCAGCATTGCCCACCACGCCCACTCTATTTTGAGAATGAAACAGACGATCACGGCCAGCCACAGGATGCCGTATGCGACGAAGATGCTCTTCATCAACGTCGAGCGCGGCTCGATCCCGACCGCCGACACAACCTTCGACCACGGCCCAAGCTGCCCGGCATGTTGCCCCGATTTCGGCGTAATGTAGTCACCGACCACCAGCGCTCGCGTGCCTTCGAACGCAAACCACCCGGCCAGGAACAAAGCCAGCACAACGTCTGCCTGCTTGAGTACCTGGAATCGGTAGATCACCAGCGGGTGATAATGCAGCAACAGCGGCCGCTTGTTATCAGGGGTGTTCTTGAGGTCCCAAAGCTCACGTGAAAGGAATTGGTCATCCTGCGGATGGATACCGAAGGTGTCGTCGAACGGGATCACCATCCCCGCCGCACACTCCTCCCAGCCACCAACTTCATCTTCGGTGAGGTCCAACTCTGAACACAGGTGCTCGTACCACAGTGGGTCCTCATCACGCATACGCCTAATTACACCTGCGGCATCGATGAGGTTGGCCCTCGCCATAACGTTGGTGTAGAGGTTATTATTAACGACAGTGGTGTATTCGTCGGGCCCGGTAACCCCGTGGATGTGGAACTCTCGACCACCGTTGATGCGCCAGAATCCAAGATCAGCCCA
>JADFJZ010000123.1 GCA_022565195.1 Planctomycetota bacterium
CAAGCGATCCGTCAACACGCCCGCCACGCCGGCGGCACAGGCGCCCGTGCCGCAAGCCTGTGTGGCACCGCTGCCGCGCTCCCATGAGATCATCCGCGCTTCATTCCGTGACATGATCTTCACGAAATGGGCGTTTGTTCGTTCGGGAAAGGCTTCGTGCTTTTCGATCGCCGGCCCCGCGTTCACCAGATCGACGCCGGCGAGATCGTCCACGAACACAATCACGTGCGGATTACCCATCGATACGCACGTGATTTGATAGCACCGCCCGGCAGCTTGCAGATCGCGCTCGACGATTCGATCGCCGTCCAATCTGCACGGCAGTGACGCCGGATCGAGCCGCGGCCGGCCCATGTCAACGCGCACCGCAGCGACGATGTCGCCTTCCAGTTTCACTTCCGCATCTCTTGTGCCGCCATCGGTCTCGATCCGCATGGGGCTGGACCTACACAGGCCGTGCTCATAAGCGTACTTGGCGACGCAGCGGATGCCGTTGCCGCACATCTGGGCGCGCGAGCCGTCGGCGTTGTACATTTCCATGCGCAGGTCCGCGTTATCCGACGGGCAAATCAAGATGAGGCCGTCGCTGCCGACGCCGCGATGCCGATCACTGATCGCCCGGGCCAGCGCCGGGGCATCGGTCACCCGCTCGTCAAAGCAGTTGACGTACACATAGTCGTTGCCCAGGCCGTGCATCTTCGTGAATCTCATGGCGAGATCATACCACGGGGGAGTTGTAGAGTTTAGGAGTTTGGGGGTTTAGGAGTTTAGGAGTTTAGGAGTTTGGGAGTTTGGGAGTTTGGGAGTTTGGGAAGTCGGACGTAGTGGGCAGTGGACGCTCATTTGCGCTTCGTGCGGCGTCGACGTGGCTTGGTGCTGTCGAGTGCTTCAATCTTGACGACGTGCAGCGGGTCGCAATATGCGAATCGATCCGGAACATCACCGTTATGGACATCCAGCCCGACGACGACCTCGGCACGACTCACGGCAGCCATTTCTGGATGGCGAACGTCGTAGGAGGATCCGTCCGACAACAACAGGCGGAACGGAACAAACGGCTGTTTTCTCAAGTGTGCTTGTATCTGCTGAGGGCGCACGATAAACCTCCTGAGTTTATCCTAGTGCGGAGAGACCCGCTCGGCAACTCGAAATCTGTTTTGGGCTTCTCTTCGCGGCATGAGGGCTTACGGCTGGGAGGATTCAAGCTTCGAGATCGACGTGGAGTTGGCCGTCGTCGTCGCGGCGAATGCCGGAGTTGGAGTCGGCGTTGTCGTCATGCTTCGACTCGGCGTGCTCTTCGCCGGTGCTGCCCCCCTGGCCGCCGGAGCCTTCAGCGTCGGTATGCACCCGGCTGTCGTTGTCGGTTTCGCCGACGGTGCCCGCCGCCTTCTCGCTGATCTTGTTGCCGGCGACGACGGCGTTGGATTGCTGCTCGCGCTCCCCTTCGAGAGCCCGTGCAGCCTGCTTTTGTGCCGCACCGGATTGAACGATGGGACCAACGAGATTCGGTGGGATCGTTGACATCGGTTGGGCCTGCCCGCGGATCGCTGAAGGCCTACGCAGCCTATCGGCTTTATCGACCCGGCAGCCTCTCCAACTTGAGCAGATCGGTCGCCCTCACGGACCGACCGACACCGCCTCCTGGCGGTCCTCGACGGTGTGTTTGAGCTGATTGATGATCGCCGAGTGCATCTGGCTCACCCGGCTTTCTGAGAGATCGAGCGACTGGCCGATCTCTTTCATAGTCATGCCTTCATGATAGTACAGGTTGAGGATGAGTTGCTCGAGGCGCGTCATCCGGCTGATCAGTTCAGCGATGTCGCGCTTCTCTTGCTCGTACTGCGGGTCGATGCCGCCCTGGTCCTTGAGGATGTCGATCTCGAGCACTTCGCGGTTGGAGTCGGATTCGTAGTATTTGCGGGACAGGCTGACCACGCTGACCGTGTTCGCGTCGCGTTGTAATTTATCGAATTCCGGCTTGCTCAATCCCATGCGGGAAGCCAATTCAGATTCCGTGGGCACCCGGCCGAGTTCAGCTTGCAAGCCCCGCACGGCGGCCTCCAGCCGGCTGGCCCGGTTGCGGACCAGCCGCGGCACCCAGTCCATGGAGCGCAATTCGTCGAGCATGGCCCCGCGCACGCGCGGCGCACTGTAAGTCTCAAACTTGATCATCCGCTCCGGCTCGAATGCGTCGATGGCGTCCATCAACCCAAACAGGCCCGCGGACATCAAGTCATCGGAATCGACCTCGTCCGGAAGTTTGGCGCTGATTCGATCCGCGTTGAATTTGACGATGGGCATGTACATCAGCATGAGTTTGTTGCGCAAAGCGAGCGTCGGCTTCGTGGTATAGTTCTTCCAGAGCTTGTGGATATCTTCAGAAAACACGAGGGCCATGCGGATCTCCTCCCTGAGACTCGGATTGCGCAGCGCACAGAATGTCGAAACAACAAGACCGCGAGGGCGACGCGGCAATTGACTTGGCTGTGGGTCCTGGCCAAACGGCGGCGAGCGGCCGGCTGCAACGAGCGGCGGTCTGGGGGTCATCCGACCGGGCTTCGATGCCGAGGGTCGCTACTGTATCGGCGTGGGGGATACGGGGGTGGAGCTATTTCGTTCTTCGTCGGGCGCGGCTTCGGGCGATGCCGGTTCGTCGGCAGGTCCGAGAATCTCTTCACGTTGTTTGGCGCGGTGCTCGGCAACGACGCGCTCGGCACACCAGCCGACGATCCAGCCCAGGAAGCAGAACAGGCCCATGGCCCACAGCGCCCGGGGAAGGATGAACTCGACGCGATTCCCGCCGGCCAGCCCACCGAGGATGGTGATGGTAAAGGCGAGCAAGCCGAGAACTGCCATCGCACGTCGCACCATTATCAGACCCTCTGCCGCATGGATCCAGTTTCCGGCGGCCTCTACATGAACAACTGGGCCACTCGGCGGAAAAAGCCCACTTCGCGGGCGGGCGTTTCCACGTTCCGCGCATAGCGCCGGGCCAGCGCACGGATGCAGGCACTGGCATTACACCGAGGAGCGTGCAGCACGAAGGGCATCCGGGCCCGCACCGCCAGAGTCACGGCATCATCGGTGAGAATGTACCCCGCCGAAGTCACGGGCAACTTCAAGAACCGGCTGGCGACGCCGGCGAGTCGCTCGTAGGTCGCTTTGGCCTCTTTGTTGCTCTCGACCATATTGACCACCAGCTCGATGTCCGAAGCCCGGTTCCGATAGACCAGCAGCTTGATCGTCGAATAAGCGTCGGCCAGCGCCGTCGGCTCCGGCGAGGTCACCACCAGCACCGTGTCCGCGGCGCAGGCGAAGCTCAGGACGTTGTTCGATATGCCGGCGCCCAGGTCCATGATCAGAAAATCGTGCTCGGCCTCGAGATTGCGGAACTGTTGCATCAACCGCTGCCGCTCGAACTCGGACAATTCCGCGAGCCGGGCCAAACCCGAGGCGCCCGGGATGACGTGTACGCCGCCCGGCCCCTCCTGCATGATGTCTTCCAGCGAAACATCTCCCTCGATGACGTGGCCCAGATTTCGAGCGCTGTGCAGGTTCATCAAGAGATCCGCGTTGGCCAGCCCCAGATCCAGGTCCAGCAGACAGACCTTCAGCCCGCGCTCGGCCAGGGCGATGGCCAGATTGACCGCCACATTGCTCTTTCCCACGCCGCCCTTGCCACTGGTCACGGCGATCGTGGTGGCCTGGGGTGTGCCGCCCGATACGAGGGCGCGGAGCGCCGCCGCCTGATCTTCGTGAAGCGTCTTCCGTGAAGTGTGAAGCGTCATGGGTGCTCCCTGTTTCGCGTTGCCGTCGCAACACTGAGGTTTCGAGGGCGCGTCAGTTGTTCCCAGCCCGCGCGCCGCCAACGATCATCTCCGCCAGTTTTCGGCCGTCACTTTCTTCGATATCGCTGGGCACGTCCTGCCCGGTCGTCACGTAAGACAGTTTTGCATCCAGCTTGCGACACACCGCCAAGAGTGTGCCGATGCCGACCGCCTCGTCCAGTTTCGTGAAAATCACGCGGTCGATTTTGAGGCTGGAGAATTCCTCCATGGCCTTCATCAAAACAGCATGGCTGCTGGTCGCCGACAGCACGAGGTGCGTCTCGTCCGGCTCGGCCGCACTGAGAAACTCGCCCAGTTCATTCAACTTCTCACGGTCGAACTGGCTGCGGCCGGCGGTGTCGATCAGCACGATGTCGCAATCACGCAGGCGCTCCAGCGCCGGCTTCATTTCCTGCGGCGTCAGAACCACCTCCAGCGGCGCGTCGATGATCTCCGCATAGGTTCGCAACTGCTCCGTGGCCGCGATGCGATAAGTGTCGATCGTGACCAGGCCGACCCGGCAGCCTTGCTTCAATCGAAATTGCGCAGCCAGCTTGGCAATGGTCGTGGTCTTTCCGACACCGGTAGCGCCGACCAAGGCCACTACGGTGGCTCGACCCTGCTTGCGGGTCAATTGAATCGGCGCCCCCGGAGCCAGTACCCGCGCGAATTGCTGCACAAGAAGCTCCTTGATCGTCGCGGGATCCAGCGGTCGGCCGTCGGTCTGTCGATCGTTGATTCGGCCAATGAAGTCGGCTGCTAATTCTTCGGCGACTTCGTTTTGAATCAATCGAGTGTAGGCCTCGTGCAGTTGCGGCTGAAGGTGAGACAGGGAGTCCCGGCTCTGCGTTTGCACGAGCCGCTGCACGAGCGATTTGATGTCCTGCAGCTCCTGCTGAAAGGCAGCCGAGACGGGAGGCTGCGGAACGGGCGCCTCGGCGACCGGCCCGGCCACTCTCTCCGGCATCGGAGCAGCGACGGCACTTCTGGCCGGCGCAGCTTCGAGGGTCGGCTGAGCGGGCGGGCGGGGCATTTCTTCACCCGCCGTGATTTCGACCCGGTTTCGGGCGCCGACGCCGAACAAACCGCCGCTCTTGACAGTTCGCGTGCGGAGGATCACCGCCCGCTGCCCCAAATCACGTTTGACCTTGGCCAGCGCGCCGGCCATGGTGTCTGCTTGATAGATTCTAGGTTTCATTCTTCAATACCACCAATCCGAGAGATTCGATTTCGACACCTCGAACAATTTCATTGAACGCCAGGACGGCGACCTGCGGCAAGGCTGCCTCGATGATCCGCCGGACCCAGGCCCGCACCTGCGGCGAGCACAGCACCACCGGTGTTTGGCCGCCGCTGCTTTGAATGGCCTTTTCCGCCTCGGCCTTGGTCGCCGCCGCGATGCGATTCTGCAACTCCGGCGACATGGTCAGGGTCGTTCCGCGGTCGCTACGCTCCAGATGCTTGTTGACCAGATCCTCGATCGCCGGATCGAGCGTGAGGCAGTAGATCTTGTTGTCGCGCGAGCGGTGCATCTGGCAAATGGTCCGCGCCAGCGCGTTGCGGACGTATTCGGTGAGCACTTCGGGATCTTTGGTCCGCGGCGCCCAGTCGCCGAGGGTTTCCAGCACGATCTCCAGATCGCGCACCGGGACGCGCTCGCGCAACAGGGCCTGCATGACCTTCTGAATTTCGCCGACCTTGAGCACGTTCGGAACTACTTCCTCGACGACCTTGGGCGAAGTCTCCTTGAGGTTGTCCAGCAGCCGATTGACGGACTCGCGCGTCAGCAGTTCGTCGGCGTGCTTCTTGATAATCTCAGTCAAGTGCGTGGCCAACACGCTGGAGGCTTCGACGACAGTGTAATTGCGATGCTCTGCCAACTGTTTCTGGTCCTCGTTGATCCACAAAGCCGGCAAGCCGAAGGCGGGCTCGGTCGTGTCCATGCCGCTGATTTTCTCAGTCACCAATCCGG
>JADFJZ010000124.1 GCA_022565195.1 Planctomycetota bacterium
GCGGTTGTGATTGCCGATCCGTGTCACGCCGCCGCCGAGTTCCGTTCCAGTGTGGACCGTCACGCTTTCGCGGAAGTGATTGTCCTCACCGATGGTGAGTTCCGTCTCGCCGCCCTTGAATTTTAGATCCTGCGGGATCTCGCCGATCACGCAGTTGGTGAAGAATCGGCAGTCAGGGCCGACGGTTGTGCGCCCGACGAGGGTCACGCTGTTCTTCAACTCGCACCCGTCGCCCAGCACCACATGCGGGCCGATGTAGCAGTGCGGCCCGACTCGGACGTTTTTGCCCAGGTCGGCGCCTTGCTCGATAACTGCCGTCGGATGAATCATGTCGCGTGCTTTCATTATTGCCAGGGATCCGCGTCCGCCATCATGAACTTGAGATTGGCTTCGGCGGCGAGCACGTCGCCGACCTTGGCCTTACACCTGACGTGCCCGGTGCGCGATTTGATGCGCAGCGCCTCGACTTCGAGCAACAATTGATCGCCGGGTACGACCGGTCGGCGGAACTTGACCTTGTCGATGCTCAGCAGGACGGCCACCTTGCCCTTGAGTTCCAACTCCTGTGACAGCAGAATGCCCCCCATCTGGGCCAGCGCTTCGAGAATCATCACGCCGGGCATGATCGGCTGGCCGGGGTAGTGCCCCTGAAAGCACGGCTCGTTGCCGGTGACATTTTTGACGCCGACCGCCCGTCTTGTGCCCTCGATTTCAATCACGCGGTCAACCATCAGGAACGGGTAGCGATGCGGCAGGATGCGCCGGATGGCGTGAATGTCCATGACCGGCTTGTCGGCCAGCAGCTTGCGCAGGCGGAGCGCTTTGCGGCGCGCGAGCAACTGCCGAACCAATTCGTGGTTCAGCGCATGGCCGGACTTGCGGGCATAGATCCTGCCGCTGACGAACTGGCCCAGAAGCGTGAGATCGCCGACCAAATCGAGAATCTTGTGCCGCACGCACTCTTCCGGGAAGCGCAGCTCGTTCTCAATCGGTCCATCGGCGCCGAATACCACGAGATCCTGATACGACAAATGCATTCCCAGGCCCTGCCTGCGAAGTTCCTCGGCTTCCGCTTCGAGGACGAAGGTGCGCGCGGGTGCGATTTCCTCAACGAACGACTGTTGCGTAATGCGAATGATGTAGGATTGCCGGCCGATGGGTGTCGCGTCGCCGTAGTCCAGGAAGTAGTGCACTTCCAGGGCGTCCTCACATCCGGGAATGGGCGGCAGGGCCAGCAGCTCCATGTCGCCTTTCCCCACGCGGATCGTGTCGGGAATGACGAACACTTCCCGTTCGGCTTCTTGCGGTTCGATTTCGGCTTCCCGGATCATCTCGACGAACGGAGCGCAGCTTCCGTCCAGACCCGGCACTTCGTGGCCGCTCAGCTCGACCTCGATGTTGTCGATGCCCATGCCCGTGCAGGCCGACAGACAATGTTCGATCGTTTCGATCGCGGCGGTCCCGTTGCGAATCGAAGTGCGGCGGTCGCGCTTGCTGACGTTCTCCACGCGCGCGGGGATGCGCACCGGATCGGATCCGTTCGACAAATAGAATACGATGCCGGTGTTCGGCTTGGCGGGCTTAAAGCGCATCACCGCGCGCTCACCCGTGAACAGGCCGCGGCCCGTAATCTCAACTGGTTTCCTGATGGTTTGCTGCTTCAAGCTGTTCGATCCGTTTGCGCAAATTACGAATTTCTTCCAGCGCCTTCGGTACCCGCCGCGCCGCCAAATGTTCGCGAAAGAACTCGCCCTTTGGTTTCGCCGGGATGCCCAGCACAATCTGCCCGTCTTCCACGTCGCCCGCGATGCAACTGCACGCCGCCGCCTGGACCTGGCTGCCGATGCGGATATTGTCCTTCACGCCGACCTTGCCGGCCAAGGTGACAAAATCTCCCAATTCGGTACTGCCGGCAATGCCGACGTGGGCGACGATGCAGCAATTCTCGCCGATCCTGACGTTATGGGCGATCTGCACCAGATTGTCGATTTTCGTTCCCCGGCCGATCACTGTTTCGCTGTACTTGCCACGATCGATGCAACTGTTGGCCCCGATCTCCACGTCGTCCTCGATCCGCACCGTTCCGATGTGCGGAATCTTCCGAAAGCGGGTCTCGTCGAAATTGTAACCAAAACCATCCGCGCCGATGGTGGTGTTTGGATGGATGACCACACGATTGCCGATCCGGCATCTTTCCCGGATGACGACGTTCGGCCAGATGGTGCAGTCCTCGCCGATCTGCGTTTCCGCGGCGATGACGGCGCCGGCATGGATCTTCGTGCGTCGCCCGATGGCGACGTCCCGCTGGATCAGCACCCTCGGGCCGATGGCCGTTTCCTCGCCCAGTGTCACGCCGTCGGCAATCAGGGCGGTCGGGTCGACGCCGACCGGCGGGTGTGGAAGCGGAGGCATGAAGCACGCCAGCACTTTGGCAATGCCCAATTCCGGCCGGTCGCACACCACGGCAGACAATTGGCCGTTTTCGAGGCCGGAACGGAGGAGCACCGCGCTGGCTTGGCACTCGCTCAACTGCGCAGCGTGCTGGCGGTCAACTGCCCACGTCAGATCGCCCGGTCCAGCCGACGACAGCGGCGCGACCGAGCGAATCTCCACAGCGGGGTCGCCGCGGAGTTCACCACCGACGAGTTCGGCAATTTTGCCCAATGTGAGCATTTTGTGCATGTGTACCCGCCTGTACCCTGGCAACACGCCGGCACGCCGAGGCCCGCGCGGCATCCGGGCGCACGCCAGCCGATGCCGCCGATCCAGCCGCCTGTTCAAAGCCCACTATCATCCCAACTTGCCGTCTATTTGGCAAGCTTGATGCTGTCGGCTCCGCCCAGACGGAGGTATTCGTTGTCGAACCGGTCGATGACGAGTTGGGTCAAATCCACCCGAGGACTCGCGTAAACCACCTTCTTGGCCAATATCTGGTTGATCAGGACCGCGGCGTCCGGAATGTCAAAATCGACAGGGTTATCGG
Organism: Planctomycetota bacterium; assembly: GCA_022565195.1. Next base: position 2,984 of record JADFJZ010000124.1, read on the forward strand.
ACAACACGATATCGATGCCCTGTGACTGGGCCACGTCCTGGCAGGCCTGAGTGACTTGTTTGTAGAGCACCTCGAAATAGCGCTTGCGCTCTCCCGCCAGGCCGCGCTCCTTGTTCCGGAGCCAATGATCGCCCTGGAGCTTGAGTGTCTCCATCTGCAGAATTCGGTCCTGGTAGTCCGGGCTGTCCTTGGCGAACGCGCCGGAATCGAGTTCCTTCTGGATCACGTCGATCTTTTCTTTCTTGGCCCTCGCCTCGGCTTCGATTTCCGACTTTCTCTTGCCGAAGATCCGTTCCAGATCCTTCGGCATTTGGGCGGTCTCGAACACGTGGGTCATGTCCACGACCGCGACGGTCGTTTGGCCGATGGCCGGTTGACCCTGCTGTCCATGAGCGACGGCCAACACCGAGGCGCCGAGTATCACACCGCACACCAGCGTCGATTTCGTACGCATGATTCTGCTCCTAATTTGAGTATTTAACAGGCGAATGATACCGGAAAGTGGATCAGAAAGTAACCCCGATGGCGAAACTGAATGCCTGGGTGTCGTCGTTGGTGTCCTTGGCGATTGGGAAGGCCAAATTGAACTCCAGCGGGATCGGCCCGAAGTAGTTCTCGATGAAGATGCGCACGCCAAAACCCACCGAAGCCCGCCAGGATGTCAGTTCGAGATCCTCCTCGACCGTGCCCATGTCGGTGAAGACCACGCCCCGCACGGCTTTGGCGAACATTGGAAAGGAATACTCGGCCCCGGTCAGGAACTTGAATTGCCCGCCGATGCGCTGGTCGTCGTCAAAGAACGGGCCGTCGCGCGGCGTGACGCCGCGGAAATCAAACCCGCGCAACGATCCCAGTCCGCCGGCGTAGAACCGCTCGAAGACCGGCGCATTGCCGACGATGTAACCCACATCCGCCTTGAAGCCGAAGACCGACGCACGATCCAAATCATCGACCTTCAGAGTCTTGTACCAGCGATACTTGGCTTGCAGCTTGGCGAACGTGTAGTTGCCGAAAACCTGCTCATACGACAGCGACAACAGGTCGCCTTTCGTCGGAGAGAAGCGCTGGTCGGTGCGGTTGCGCACCAGTCGTCCCTGGAACGACATGATCAAGCTGTGGCCTTCGGCGTCGAGAATATCGCGCGCCGGAAACGGTCCCAAATCGTCGATGCCGACGTCTTCCGCACGGAACGACAACTCGCCGGACCAGCCTTTGAAAAGCCCATCCTCGATCGGCTTGCCCAGGCTCAGAACGGTACCGATCCGCTGTTCGTCGTACTCGATCCGGCCTCGCTGAAACAAGTAAAGACTCGAACCGAAGCGCAGCGGCCGATCCATGAGATACGGTTCGCGGAAGTCGATCCGGAAGCTGGAGATTTCGGTCCCGGGCGACAGCTCGGCGCGGAAGTACTGCCCCGCGCCCCGAAACGCCCGGCCTCGCCAGAATTCGCCCCAGCTCCGGGGCCAATCGAAAAGGTCGAAGTTGCGCGACTCGAACGACACGGACCCTGCGATGCCGCTGTTGCTGCCCACCCCGCCGCCGATCATGAAGCGGGTGGTGTCTTCATTCTCAACCACATCGACGATCACGTCGCGCACGCCGCGCTCATCCCCGACCGGCGTCACCCGCGCGGACTGAAAAAGGCCGGTCCCGCGAATGTTCTTTTCGCTGTCCGCGATCTTGGTCGTGTCGAACAGCTCTTCGGGAAAGAACAGTAATTCGCGGCGAACGACCTTGTCACGGGTTTGCTGATTGCCTCGGAGTTGAATTCGGCCCACGGTGTAGGGCTCGCCCTCCTCGATCGTGAAGGTCAGCACGACCTCACCCGCCGCCTCGGTATACGCTCTGGTCGCACGGACCGTCGCGTACAGATAACCCTGCTCACCGAATTGCCGCTTGGTGGTCTCAACGTCTTTGGTGAGCAGGTCCTGCTGCATGATCTCTCCGGCGCGCAGGCGGATCGCGGTCTGAAGTTCGTCGTGCGACACGGCTGTGTTGCCCTGGAAGCGAATCTCGCTGATCGTATAGCGCGCCCCTTCCTCGATCAGGAAGACGACGTTCAAATCGCCGACCACGTCCCGCGCTTCCGTTCGATAACCGACACGAGCGTCGAGGAATCCCTGATCGCGATAATGCTTCTGCAACAGCGCGGCATCGCGCTCGGCGGCGTCCGGATTGAAATCGCCCGTTCGAAACAGAGGGACGTAAGTCTGGATCGTGATTTGACTGCGGAGTTCGCGCTTCGACAAAGCGGAATTGCCCTCGAAGATGATCTTCCTGATCCGCACTCGCGGGCCTTCCTCAATGACGAAGATCACGCGCTGCTCGTCGCGCAGGCGCTCTTGATCGAGTTGTACGCGCACGTCGGCGTAGCCGGCGTCTTTGTAGCGCTGTTCGATGTCCAGGGCGGCTTGGCGGGCGCGGAACACATTGAGCGGATCACCGGGCGCCGGCGTCAGGTCTTTCGACAAGTTCCTGTCGGAGAATTTCGTATTGCCGACGAACTCGACCGAGGCAATGAGCGGGTACTCTTGGATTTGAATCGCAATGGTGGTTTCGCCTTGTGCGGTGGATGTTTCCGCGCGGACCACCAGAAATTTCCCGGTCCGTCGCAGGCGGCGCAGGTCTTCATCGAGAACTGTTTGCGAGAAGGGCTGGCCGGCGGCGCTGACCATTTTGTTGCGGCAATACGTCTCGCTGACATTGACCAGGCCTTGGAATGTGATTTGCTTGATCAGCGAACGCTCTTCACCGCCAGGCGGCGGCAGCTGCGCA
>JADFJZ010000125.1 GCA_022565195.1 Planctomycetota bacterium
CCCGGATCATCGAGAAGCATTTCACACTCGACAAGAACCACTCCGAGTTTCGCGACCACCAATTGTCGGCGGACCCCGGAGAGATGACCGAACTTGTTCGGGCGGTTCGCCAGACTGAAACACTGCTCGGATCAGGGGAAAAGCGGCCCCAGGAGTGCGAACAGACGGCGGAGCGTGCCCTGCGGCGGTCGATCACCGCCGTGCGTGATCTGGCGAGCGGGGCAGTCGTTACTTGGGAGGACATCACCTGGGTAAGACCCGGCGGAGGGTTGCCGCCCGGGAAAGAGCATTTGATATTGGGCAGAAAGTTGGCAAACCCGGTGCGCAGGGGTGACCGCATCACGTTTGAATCAGTGCAGGAATGAGCGCGTCGTATGAGGCTGGTGATTCTGACTACGGAGACATTGCACCACTGCTACTTCGTTCGCGAGGTGACGGCGTCGAATCCGGTGGATCTCGTTGTCATCGAGCGCAATCACCCGATTGCCCCTTTCGATACTCACCATGCCTTCGAGGATCAGCGTGACGCCCACGAACGGGCGACGTGGTTCGGCGGCGGGCGTGCGTCAATCGAGGAGTTCGCCGAGACGCTGGAAGTCAAATCCGCCAACGATCCCGATGCCATCGACCGCTTGCGGCGAGTACAGCCCGAGGTCATCGTTGTCTTTGGCACGGCCAGGCTGTCGCGGGCGGTCATCGAGATTTGTCCGCACGGAATCGTCAACCTGCACGGCGGCGATCCAGAGCATTATCGCGGACTCGATTCGCGTCTGTGGGCGATTTATCACGGCGAGTATGAGCACTTGCAAGTGACGCTGCACCGCGTGAACGAACGCCTGGACGACGGCGAGATCGTCGCGCAACGCCCGCTGCCGCTTCGCCGCGGTATGGGGATCCACGAACTCCGCCGGGTCAGCACTGAAGTGTGCGTGGATGTGGTTCGCACAGCGCTGGGACAATGGGGCGGTGATGGAGGCTTCACGTCCAGTCCTCAGCGACACCCGGGCCGGTATTACTCGTTCATGCCGGCAGTGCTCAAGGAATTGTGCAGGAGCAAATTCGAGGCCTATACGCGGGATCTGTGAATGGAAGGTGTGGATCGACTCACAACCGACGGATTGGCCATCTTCTTGTTCCACGGCGTGGTTCGGCAGTCCCGCTATGCGGTGCGCAACTATACCGGCAAGCACATGGAGCGAGATCGATTCTATCGGATCGTCGAGGGGCTCAAGCACGCGGGCAGCGCGCTTTCGATGGATGACGTGGTCGATCATTGCCGGTCCGGCAGGCCTTTCCCGCCAGGTGCGTTCGCGGTGACGTTCGACGACGGCTTCGAGAATAACTTTTCGATCGCGGCCCCGATCCTCAAGGAGTTCTCAGTGCCGGCGATGTTTTACATCACCAGTAGTTTCGTCGAGCATAATGCCATGTCCTGGATCGACCGTATCGAGCACTGCCTGGAAGAAGTCTCGTCTGGCGTGTTGCAGTTTGGGTGGGATGAGCGGACGCACTCATTTGCAACGGTTGAAGATAAGATCGGCGTGCTCAAGCTCATCCGCAATCGAGTGAAGACCGATCCGAAGATCGATCCGGATGAGGTCGTTGAAATGGTATGCGCGCAGTGCGGCGTGGCAGAGGTTCGCCACAGCGCCGAGCCGATCGATCAAAAAATGAGCTGGGAGCAAGTAGCCCGATTGGGCGATGACGAACTTTTTACGATCGGCGGGCATTCGCACGGGCACAAGATACTGTCGTTTCTGTCCGCCGAGGAACTCGAAGCCGAGATCGCGACCAGCATCGACTTGATCCAAGAGAAAATCGGCCTGCGCGTGCGGCATTATTCCTATCCGGAAGGATTGGAGCACTGTTATTCGAATGAAGTGATCGAAGTGCTGCGCGGCAAGGGCGTCGCCTGTTGCCCGACGGCGGTGGACGGCATCAACGACCCGCAGACGGACTTGTTTCGCCTGCGGCGGATCATGATCACGTAGCGAGGACGGAACCGATCGATGTGCGGAATCGCCGGACATATTGGAACGCGGGCAATCGACGAGGAACGGATCGCTGCTGCGCTGGGATTGATGAAGAACCGTGGGCCGGATCATCAAGACAGCGTGGCATTCCGGCATGGCGAACTGCACGTCTCGCTGCTGCACTCGCGTTTGAGCATCATCGATCTGGAGCCGCGATCCAATCAGCCGTTCACGATCGGCGACTGTACGCTGGTCTTTAACGGCGAGGTTTACAATTACATTGAGTTGAGACAGCGTCTTCGGGCGCGCGGCGTGTCGTTCCGGACGGAGTCGGATACGGAGGTGCTGCTGCAATCTTACTTGACCTTCGGCGCGGATTGCGTGAATGACTTCGAGGGCATGTGGGCCTTCGCGATTTATGATCGGCGGAGCGGCGTGTTGCTGCTGTCGCGGGATCGCTTTGCCGAGAAGCCGCTGTACTACGCGCAGACGGGTCGTGGTGTGTTCTTCGGATCGGAAGTCAAGTTCATCCGCGCCCTGATGGGCCGGCGACCGCCGCTGAATCTGCGGCATCTCTCGCGGTATCTCGTGAACGGATACAAGTCTCTGTACAAAACGTCGGATACATTCTTCGAGGGCGTGTGCGAAGTGCCGTACGCGACCGCGCTGAGCATCGGCGCGGACCTTGAGCCGCATCAACGCCGCTACTGGAATCCGACCCATCAGCCGGTGGCCATGACGTTGGACGAGGCGGTTGAGGGTTTTCGTGAGCGCCTGTACGACAGCGTGCGGCTGCGCCTGCGCGCCGATGTGCCCATGGCGTTTTGCTTGAGCGGCGGGGTCGATTCCGGCGCTCTGGCATCCATAGCTGCCAAGGAATTCAACCACCACGTACACGCGTTCTCGATCATCGACCCCGATCCTCGGTACGACGAGTCGGCCAACATTCAGGCCACCGTCAATGACTTGTCGTGTGAACATGCGACGATCACGATTGAGCGGTCCCCCTCGCTGGATGAACTGGAGCACTTGATCCGCTACCATGACGCGCCGGTCTATACGATTTCGTACTACATCCACGCCATGCTCTCACGAGCTATGGCGGAGCGCGGTTTCAAGGTAGCCTTTTCCGGCACGGGTGCTGACGAACTCGTCACCGGCTATTACGATCACTTCAACCTGCACTTGTACGAGCTGCGCGAGCGCGCGGACCATGCTCAGTGGGTGGACGACTGGAACACGCACGTTCGCCCGCTGGTGAGGAATCCGCATCTGCGGAATCCGTCGCTGTATATTGAGAATCCAAGCGCCCGGGCGCATGTGTTCATGCACAGTGAGCGCTTCGCGGAGTTTCTGAAACAGGAATTCCGTGAGTCGTTTCGTGAAGAGCACTTTTGCGATTCACTGCTGCGCAACCGCATGATGAACGAGCTGTTTCACGAAGTTGTGCCCGCCATTCTCCACGAAGATGACCTCAACTCGATGCGCTATTCGATCGAGAACCGTAGTCCGTATCTGGACTCCAGGCTGTTCGAGTTCGCCTATTCGATCCCGCCTGAACACTTGATCCGCGACGGGTTTGCCAAAAACGTGCTCCGCGAGGCCGTCAAAGGCACCTTGAATGAGCAGGTACGTACGGACCGCCGCAAGGTCGGCTTCAATGCGTCGATCGGCTCGCTGTTTGATTTTCGCTCGCCGAACGTGCGCGAACGGATTCTCGATGACGGGCCAGTCTATGAACTGTTGCATCGGTCGAAGGTGGCCTCGCTGCTCGATCAAGACCAATGGACCAACAGTGAGAGCAAGTTTCTGTTCAACATCGTAAGCGCAAGGCTGTTCCTGGACATCGAGGACGAGCAGGCTGTGCCGCCCGCCGCGTCCATAGGTCAGCCATTCGTCGGCACAGCCAGGTGAAGTATCTATGTGGAACTGGATTCGTACACTGTATTGGAGAGTAAAGCTGCGGACACGCGGCGCGCGGGTCGGCAGGAAGTTTCGCGTTCGGGGGCCGCTTGAGGTCTTGCTTCGCGACGGTGCTTCGTGGCGCAATATCACCATTGGTGACGATGTGACGCTCGGCGGCAGGACTTACATTCGCCTGCGAAAGAACGGGCGGATTGCGATCGGCAATGGAGTGAGCACCGGTTCGGAGGTGTGGTTCGTCGGCGCCAACGACGCGGAATTGGCTGTGGGCGATGCGACGACCATTGGCAGCTATTGCATTCTGAACGGCGGCCATGGGCTGCGGTTCGGGGCTCATTGTATTCTGGCGGCGTTTGCGTACTTCAACAGCTCGGATCACGGCTTCGCCCGGGGCGATTTGATTCAGCGGCAGGGCTTTGTCGGCGCGCCGATCGAAGTGGGTGATGATGTGTGGATCGGCGGGCACGTGTACGTCGGCAAAGGCGTGACCATCGGGCGGGGGAGCGTGATCGGTGCGGGTGCGGTTGTGGTGCGGGACATTCCAGAGTACAAAGTGGCGGTGGGCAATCCCGCTCGAGTTGTGAAAGATCGAGAGTGATCCGCGATGAAGAAGCTGACCTACTGCACAAAATGCGTCATGCCGGATTCTAAGCCGTTCCTGACTTTCGACGCCGACGGCGTGTGTGCTGCCTGCCAGGCTCACGAGACCAAACAGGCACACCTCAGCGGCATCGATTGGACGGCGCGCCGGCGCCAGCTTGACGAGTTAGTCGAACAGGCCAAGGAAAGGAAGGCGCCGTTCTACGACGTGCTCGTGCCGGTGAGCGGCGGCAAGGACAGCATCTTTCAAGTGCACATTGCCATGAAGTATGGCCTGCGCGTTTTGGCGGTGAACGTGGACTACGGCATCAAGACCGAGATCGGCCGTCAGAATCTTGAGTTGATTCCAAAGATGGGGGCTTCGCTGATCATCATCAGGCCGGAGCAAAAGTTCCACACTCAAATGATCCGCCTCGGCTTCGAGGACTACGGCGATCCGGACCTGATGAGTCACGGGCTGCTGTTCGCCTATCCATTGTGGACGGCGGTCCAGTTTCAAGTGCCGCTGGTGTTCGAGGGCGAAAACTCCGCCTTCGAGTACGGCGGGGACGAAGCCTCACGGCGGAAATTCCACATCGATCGCGCGTGGTTCCTCAAGCATGTCATGACCAAAGGCATCACCGTCCAGGACATCTGTGCGAAGTACGATATCCCCGAGCGCGTTTTGAAGGTCTACGATTTTCCGGAAGCGGAACTCGCTGCCGCGAATATCGAAGCTGTTTTCCTGAGCAGCTTCTTTCCGTGGGATTCGGAGACGCACCTGGAGATCGCCAGGGAATACGGGTTTCAATCGCTGTGCGAGCCGCGCGAAGGCACATTCCGCAATTACGTGGGCATCGACGAGAAAATCAACCGCATACATCAATACATGAAGGTGCTCAAGTTCGGCTACGGCCGAGCGACCGACCACGCCTGCGAAGAGATTCGCAGCGGGCGAATGACGCGCGCGGAAGCGATCAAAATCGTCCGCAGCCATGACCGCCGGGATCTTTCGGATTATTATGTCGACGATTTCGTTGATCTGCTGCGCTATTCCAAAGAGCAGTTCTGGGCGGTGATGGACAAGTATCGCAATCGGGCGATTTGGGAGCAAGTGGACGGCCGGTGGAAGCTAGACGACTCGGCTTTGGATGAGGGCATGGAATGAGGTTTGAACGCACCGACCCCGTGAGAGTCTTCAACGTCGGACTGGAGGGGCAGATCGACATTTCCGACTGCGGTCGCGTTTATCTGGAGCAAGACGAGCAAGTCACCTTCGTCA
>JADFJZ010000126.1 GCA_022565195.1 Planctomycetota bacterium
GAACCCGGTGGTTTCTTTGAAGCCCGTGACGGCCAGGAAATAACCGTCGCTGTCATGACGGATTGGGCCGTCAAACGCGGAATCGAAGTTGTCGGTGGCGAGGTTGATGTCGTCGTTCCAAAAGATACGATAGCCGTCGGCGTCGAACAACGCCGTCATGGGATCGAGGCCGCCGTCTCCCGTCGCGATACACAGGCTCTCGACACGATCGCCCAACGACAGCGGACCCAAATCATACACTTTGATGTCATCGCTGGACCCAATCGTGCCCTCAATGCTCAGGAAATTGACGTTATCGAAGCTGACTTTCGCGGCAGTCGGAAAGCCGTCCGGCGTGCGGGTGCTCGGCGTCTGGCCGGTGGTTCCATTCTCGTTCTCGTTGCCGTTGCCGTCCGTGCCCCCGTTCGATCCCGAACAGCCAATCGACGCGCAAACAGGCAACAGTACCATCATCGCAAGCAATCGGTGCATCACTTTACGATCCTCCTTCAGTGGGCCGTGATTCGAGCGTCTTAATTTTCGCCGCTCACATAGAATTGACGTATCTGTCATCCGCGAGTCGCCATTCCATCGGCGGGCAGCCCTAATGCCAAACTATTATGGATCTACATTGCGTCAATGGAAACCATAAACTCCAGCACGCCATTGCCGTCGAGGTCAGCGACATCCATGGACAGCAGCGTGCGAGGCGCCGGCGGCTCGGTTACGTATCGGCACATGAATGCACAAACTAAACGATTGGCACGCGCCGCAGCAGTTTGAGGGATCAGCCGCAAGGGATGGCCATGTCCGGCAGCGGCCCTATCTGGGCCAATAATGGGCTTCGGCGGCTCCGGGGGAGTTATTCGGAGAGCCGAGCAATATCGGCGCCGACGGCGTTGAGCTTCTTCTCGATTTGCTCGTAGCCGCGGTCAATGTGGTAGATGCGATCAAGCTGTGTCTGGCCCTTGGCCACCAGGCCCGCCAGAACCAGGGCGGCCGACGCGCGAAGATCCGAAGCCATGACCGGCGCGCCGACCAGGCGCTTGACTCCTTCGATCATCACTGTCGCACTTTCTTTGCGGATGCGCGCCCCCATGCGGTTCAGTTCCGCCACGTGCAGGAAGCGGTCCGGGAAAATTTTCTCGGTCACCATGCTGTTGCCGTCGGCCAGGCACAGCAGGGCGGATATCTGGGCCTGCAGGTCAGTCGGAAAACCGGGGTACGGCTGGGTCGAGACCTCCACGGGTTCCAGGCGCCGGGCCGACGACACCACCACTCCGTCGTCCTGGCGCTCAATGATCACGCCCACGCGGCGGAGCCGATCGATGACCGCCAGCAAATGCTGAGGCCGACAGTTTTGGAGCGTCAATTCGCCGTTTGTGATGGCGGCGGCGATCATGAAGGTTCCGGTTTCGATTCGATCGGGAATGATGGTGTACTCACACCCCCGAAGCGAAGACACGCCGTCGATGGTGATGCGCGGCGTGCCCTGGCCGCTGATTTGCGCGCCGCAGGCGATCAGGAAATCTCCCAGATCGGTGATCTCCGGTTCACAGGCCGCCGATTCGAGAATGGTCCGGCCCTGAGCCAGCGTCGCAGCCATCATGATGTTGGCGGTGCCGGTCACCGTCGAGCCGAACGGCCCGCCCAGGAAAATCTCGCTGCCGATCAGCTTTTTGGCTTTGAGGTGTATGTCGCCGCTGATCAATTCGCTGTCCGCGCCCAGCGCTTCCATTCCGGAGATGTGCAGACTGATCGGCCGATCGCCGATGGCGCACCCGCCCGGCAAAGCCACCTGCGCCTTCTTGCGCTTGGCCAGCAGCGGGCCCATCAGACACACGCTGGCCCGCATCTGGCGCACCAGATCATATTCCGCGTGACAGTTCATTTCATCGGTCACGGTGATCCGCAAGCCGCCGTCGTCGTCGCGGCGGGTCTGCACGCCCAGCTTGTTCAGCATCTTGCACATGTGCCGAACGTCGATCAAATCGGGCACGCCTTGCAGCACCGTCTCGCCGTCGACCATGAGCGTCGCCGCCATGATCGGCAGAGCGGCGTTCTTCGCGCCGCTGATCGTCACCGTGCCCTTGAGTCGGTTCCCGCCGTTAATTTGAAAATAGTCCACCGCTGCAAACCTCTCATTTGTTTCCAATTAGGCCACGAAGGCACAAAGACACGAAGGGAAATAGGGAGAAAAGAAGACGGAAAAGGGACGACCGAGCGCCTGCTTGTTGTGGCGCGCGACGCGAGTGATTCTTCTGTCTTCTTTGCTCGGTTTCCCAAACTTGGTGTCTTGGTGCCTTAGTGGCTACTCCGTTCTGTCAAAGTGAATAACGCGCAGGTGACCGCTATCGTAGTCGCGCCAGGAATCGACATGTCGATAGCCGCCGGCGGTCAAGATTTCGATCACGTGATCGTGTTGATCGTAACCGATTTCCACGAAAATCGAACCGGCCGGCGACAGAATTTTGCCGGCCGACGCCGCGATGCGCCGGTAAAACTCCAGGCCGTCGCGGTCGCCGAACAGTGCGATGTGCGGTTCGTGATCCCGCACGGCCGGCTCCAGCGATTCGGCATCAGCGAAAGCCACGTAGGGCGGATTGCTGGCCAGGACATGAAATCCATTTGTCGGCACCACATCCGCAGGCAGATCGAATCCGTCCGCCCGCACGGTCCGGAACCGCTCCTGCAACCCGAGCTTCTCGGCATTGCGGCCCGCCACCTCCAGCGCCTCTTCGGAAATATCCGAGCCGACGACGAAAGCGTTCTCCAAGTGGCGACACAAAGTCACGCCGATACAACCGCTGCCCGTGCCCAGATCGAGAATGTCGATGCGCTCCCGCTCGAGCGGCTTGCAGTAGCCGATGACGTGCTCGACGAGCACTTCGGTGGCGGGCCGGGGGATCAGCACCGCCGGCGTTACTTCGAACTCCAATGAGTAGAACTCTTTCTTGCCGATCAAATACGCAATCGGGTGATGCTTGGCTGCTTGGATCACGTTCGCCCGAAATGTGGACAATTCTTCGGCGGAAGGTGCCGCGTCAAAGCGAGTATACAGCTCGATCCGCTGGCAGCCGATCGCGTGGGCCAGCAATAATTCAGCCGCCAAGCGCGGTGGGTCGATGTCCGCCTCTGCAAGGTGGTTGATGGTCCACTCGATCAGGCGGCTAATGGTCCACTCCCCGCTATCAGAGGTCACACGCTGCTCCTGCATGTCAAGTCGCGTCGTCATGCCAGCTCGCTATCATAGCGGCACCGGTCCCGCCGACCAGTGTTGACCGCAATGATCGACGATTTATAATGATCCGCGGGTTCGGCATCGGCACGAACCTGGCCCATTCCCCGATCGAGAGATACGACGCCTCGTGATCGGGTCAACGAGCCGCGGCCCTGTAGCCCGCGCGATTTCTCGAAGTTGGACGGCACTTTGGTTCTGAAGATTCGCGCAGGCTAAAGCCTGCGGCTCCTTGGGGTTATCCACCCTGCGGACCACCATGAAGATGGAAGGATTCCTGATTTGATCGACCTTCTCAATGACGACGAGCGACCCCTGGTCGAAGCCGCCCGCGCGTTCGCCCGCGAGCAACTGCTCGATCTGGACCGCCGCTGCGACCGAGATGAGACGTCGATCTGTACTGCCCTGCCGCAGTTGGCCCAGATGGGCTTCATGTCGCTGCGCCTGCCGGAGGAGTATGGCGGGTTGAACTGCCGACGGCTTCTGTACGCCGCCATCCTGCACGAACTGGCCTACGCCTCACCCTCGGTAGCGGTCACGCTCAGCGTACACAACATGGTCGGCCAGTTACTGCTTCGCTTCGGCAGCGAGCGCGTCAAGTCGGAGCTTCTCCCCGGCTGGGGTCGCGCCGAGAATCACGGCTCGTTCGCCATTACCGAAGCGGATGCCGGTTCCGACCCGGGCGCCGGCAGCACCATGGCCACCCGGGACGGCGACGAGTGGGTCATCAACGGCTCCAAAATGTGGATCACCAGCGGGCGCGAGGCGCCGTGGTTCGTGGTGTTGGCACAGACCCGCCGCATCGACGACAAGGACGGGATGTGCATGATCCTGGTCGACGCCCGTCAGGACGGCTTCGAGCGCCTCGAAATCAAAGGCAAGATGGGCATCCGCGCCAGCGAGACCTTCAGCCTGCACTTCACGGATGTGCGCGCCCCGCTGGATCACTTGCTCGGTGAGGAGGGCGACGGTTTGAAACTGTCGCTGGTGGCACTGGACGGCGGGCGGATCGGCATTGCGTCGCAATCGACCGGCATTGCCGAAGCCTGTCTGGATGAAATGATCTCCTACGCTCGGCAGCGCGTACAATTTGGTCAACCGATCGCAAAATTCCAGGCGATTCAATGGATGATCGCCGACAGCGCGGTCGAGTTAGCGGCGGCCAAGCTCTTGATCGCGCGGGCCTGCGCCGAGGCTGAAAAGGACGCCGGATTCACCGCGGCTGCGGCGAAGGCCAAGCTCTATGCCTCGGAAATGGCCGGCCGCGTCGCCGACCGGGCCGTGCAGGTTCATGGCGGAACGGGATATGTCAATGATTCCCGCGTCGAACAACTGTATCGCGACGCCAGAGTGACTAGAATCTACGAGGGAACCAGCGAGATCCAGCGCTTGGTCATTGCAAGAGAATTACTGAACTCCAAAGAAAAAAGCTAAAAGAGAAAAATGAGTCCGGACCCCACCAGAAAAAGCAGACTTCCAGAAAAGATGCCCTTTTTCTCTTTTCTCTTTTCTCTTTTCTCTTTCCTTTTCCCACGAGGACGCCATGAACTTTGAGTTGAGCGAGGAGCAGATTGCCCTCCGTGATATGGCCCGCAAATTCGCGGCCGACGTCATCGCGCCCAACGCCCGGGCCTGGGACCGCGAGAACAACATTCCGGATGAAGTCTACAAGCAGCTCGGCGAACTCGGCTTTATGGGGCTGATGATCCCCGCCGAACTCAACGGCTCCCAACTCGGCTACGTGGGCGCCACGATTGTGATTGAGGAAATTGCGAGACACTGCGGCGGCACGGCACTGATGCTCAGCGCCCACAACGGCCTGTGCTGCGCCCACTTGATGATCGCCGCTTCGGACGAGCAAAAGAAGAAGTATCTGCCCAAGCTGGCCACGGGCGAGCACATCGGAGCGTGGGGGCTCACCGAAGCCAAGTGCGGCTCCGACGCGGCGGCCATGGAGACCACCGCCGTGCTCGATGGCAACGAGTGGGTCATCAACGGCAACAAAATGTTCATTACCAACGGCGGCAAAGCCCAGACCTTCGTGATCATGGCGGTCACCGATCCCGACGGCCGAAAAGGGCATAACATCAGCGCGTTCATCGTCGAGGCGGGCGCCAAAGGGCTGGAAATCGGCGCCGAAGAAGACAAGATGGGCATGCGGGCCTCGAACACGGTACCCCTGACGTTCGAGGACTTGCGCGTCCCGAAGGAGAACCTCTGCGGCGAGCTGGGCGGCGGATATGTTGATACTTTGATGGTGCTCGAGCGCGGCCGGATCGGCATCGGCGCGCTGGCGGTCGGCCTGGGACGCGGCGCACTGGAGGAATCGCTGGCCTATTCCCAACAGCGCGAAGCCTTCGGCACGGCTATCGCCAACCATCAGGCGCTGCAATTCATGATGGCGGACATGGCCACCAACATGGACGCCGCCCGCCTGCTGGTGCGAAAGGCAGCCTCGCTGCAGGATGCCGGCCAACCGTGCAAGATGGAAGCATCCATTTGCAAGCTCTTTGCTTCGGAGACCGCTACGAAAGCGGC
>JADFJZ010000127.1 GCA_022565195.1 Planctomycetota bacterium
AGATCGCGACCAGCGTGATCGCGAAGGTCGTGTTTTGGTCGCGCAGCAGGCCGGCCATCAGCGTGGCGTAGAAGTAATACAAGCCGGTAACGGTGACGTCGTACTCCGGCCCAAACGCTGCGGCGGCCTGCTGCCGAATGTCGTCGGCCATGTCAATCTTCTGCCATACGCCGGCGGTTTCGCGAGCCCGCAGACTGATCCGCAACGTCGACAAGTCATCCGTCACGAAGTTGCGCATCAGATCAGGATCAAGCAGCTTGCCCAGCACAGCCTTCGCCGCCTGGAAGCTGGCTTGCAGCCCGACCTCCGACGAAGGCACGCCCATGCCGGGCAGACGAAGCACATCCAGTATCGAGATGCCTTTGATGATCGGCGCGTGCGCGCCAACGGCGTACGTGACCACTCGATCAGTGGCCTGGATGGCATGTACATTGATGATCGATTCGCCGCTCTTTGTGCGTACCACCAGTTCGATCGAGCCCAGCGGGGCGAGATTCTCCGAGATGAACGCGTAGCCGCGACGGACGCTGCTGTCGGCGCGGAAGTTCTTGACGAAGTCGCTCTCGAATTGCAGCTTCGGAATCGGAAATGCCATCAGCGCTGCCAGCATGGCGAACAGGACGATCACAATCACTCGGCGACGCACGGTTCGTTCAGCCAGCCAGGCCAGGCCCGATCCCAACCAGCGGTGCAGCCCGGCGCGTGTGTCATGCAATCGCACGCCGGTTCGTCGCGATACGGCGAACAGCGCCGCAACCGCCAGCACGAGCGCGAACAGCAGCCCGCCCGCCATAATGACGCCGAACTCGCGGATCGGCCGGATGTCCGAGATGCACACCGATGCAAACCCAGCCACGGATGTGAGGATCACCGCGGTGCAGGGCGCCATTAGGTTGCTCAGCGTCAGGACCACGCCGCCGCCCGACTCGCGCAGCCCGACCGCCAGATGCACGCACGTCGCCACCGCCAGCACGGCGATCAGGATGACCACCATTTGCGTGGTCAGCGACATGCTCACGCCGGCCGCGATGGTGCAGCCGAGCGTACACAGGACCGCGGCGGCGGCGACGCCGACGGCGAAGAACGACAGCCGCCACGAGCCGAGCACAACAAAGAGCACGACGAACATCAACGCTGCCACGCAGATCGAGAACAGCCACAGGTCTTCGCGGACGAACTCGAACATCTCCAACATGGTGACGTAAGGCCCGGTGAGGATGATCTCCTGCGCGGCGTGGTTCTGGCGGGCGGTTTCGACAATGCGGCGCAGGTCGGCCACCGTCTGTTTGCGCGTGGGCCCCGGCTCATTGTCGCCGCGCATTTGCAGAAGGATCGCAGCGGTGCGCCCGTCGTGGCTGACGAGCACGCCGCGCACCAGCGGATGATCCAGCAACAGCGACCTGCCGATGCGCGGCAGCTTCGAAATGGCGCCGACTTTGCGCACGGCAGGGAGTTGCTCGACCTGCGGAACAATCTCGTCCAGGCACGCCAGTGTGTCTTCGTCGAGCGCGTTTTGGCCCCGCACGGCGATCAGCGCGAACTCGCTCCCGCCGAACGTGGCGATGAACTCTTGAAAGGTCTCGAACTCGGGATTCGCCGCCCCCACAATCGACGCGATGGAGTAGTCTTCTCGCAACCCCGGCCGATACAGCGCCACGACCGCCGCCAGCGCCCCAAGAAGCGCCGCCAGTACGACCTTCGCCCAATGCTGCCCGAACCAATGGATCACCGCTGCCTGCATGGCGATGAACTATATCGCCGTCCGGCGTGGAACTGAAGGGGCGCGTCCCAGATCCCTTTCATTCTCCCCGCAGCTTGATTGCGGTGGAGGTGGCCAAGCCGGTGTAGCGTTTGGTGCCGAGGGCGACGTTGGGGAAGCCCTCGGGCCAGAGGGCCATCGAGACTGAGACGTTGTCCTCAACATTGTCCAGCTCGAAAGTGAACGACATGAACCATCGCGGGAAACGGCGGACATAGGTGAGGTCAAGCTGTTCGGTCGAGCCGCGATCGATATCGATGTAACTGCGGAGCGAAACGGCGTGCTTGTCACTGATGCGATAGTTGGTGCCGAAGCCGAACAAGTTTGAATCGGTTTCATCGATCATCCGCCAGCCGAGGAAATACGAGAACCGCGGCGTACGCTCGACGGCCAATGACACATTGGCGATGCCGAGATTGCCGCGATCGAGGTTGTAATTGGCGTCGGCCAACAGTGCAGTGGCATCCGACAGCCGCCAAATGAAATTGCCGCGCAGGTGATTCGATGTGACACTCTCTTCCGGTCGCGTATAGGAAACATAACCGTTGGTGCGGGCGAAATTGTCCGAGAAGTAGCCGGCCTCCACATCAAGCGTGATCCAGTCCACCACGCGCCGGCGATCAGGCGGGCCTCGCCGCGTCTGCCAGCGCTGCCGCACGCCCACCGTCAGGCCCGAGAAATCGTCGATGCCTTCGACATCCTCGCTGAACGGATACAAGTCCGCGCTGGACCGATCCGAACCCGCAAGCCAGCCGACGGCGTCGATCTTGATGATATGCCGCAGGCCGTTCAAGTCCCAAAACTCGGATTGGACGCCTTCGTTCACCTTGGACAGGTACATGCTGCCGCGCACGCCGGCCGATCCATAGATGCGGCCGAGGCCGCCGTCGTGCGGGCTGTCGTCCCACAACGTCCCTCGGCCGACGACAAAGGGCACGAGCTTGACCGGCCCGAGCGACAGCGGCCAGCCGAGTTCCTGCCGCGTGTCGGCCCGCATCACGGCGCCGCTGCGCACGTCGTTGCCGGGATTGTTCTCATTGCTGATGAAGAAGCGCCGTTCGTCCGGCCGATAGCGCACGATGCCCGCGCGACTCTCGCTGTACAATGTGAACGGCCCGACGGGCTCGCCGATCAGGCGCAGGGCCACTTCCGGCAAGGACTCCGTCTGCGTCAGCCAGTTGAGAATGCGGGCCTGGGCCAAAATCGTAAGCGCCCAATTGTCGCGCTGCTTCTTAAGCCGCACGTAAGTTTCCTGGTCCTTGCTGATGTCGAACTCCCTCTCGAAGAATTCTTCGAGGAAGTTCGCGTCACTGATGTACGACGCCTCGACGGTCAGTTCCCACGAATCGGGCAGGAAGAATCTGTGCCGCAGCGTGGCCCGGCCTCGGTTGGGATGGTCGATGCGCTCGTCTCGGAAACGTCCGAGATTGTCCTCGCCGGCATCGTCGTAAATGTAATAGCCGCGAAACAGGCCGTAGGAGTCTTCGGATTCGTATTTCGTCCGCAGGCCGACGCCCGGGCCGCGGTCCGCGTAGTAATCCAGATCGAGAATCGCTTCCTTGAATTGCTCCGGCCTGCTCATGCCCAGCAGTGAGAAGAAGTTCCAGTTGGTTTCCAGCGCAGGCCCAAAGTCGCCGCTGTTGGAGATGCGTACGCCGCGCAGCGCCATTTCGCCCTGCTGAAAATCGCCCGCCGCCCAAGGCCAGTAAAACAGCGGGAAGCCGTTGAGGTTCAGCGTGGTGTGGGTCATGTTGTATTCGCCGGCGCGGGCGCCGCTCAGCCCTTCGATGTCGCTGGGGGCCGTCTCGACCGCGAAATAGATACGCTCAGCCCCGATATGGTAATGCGGCGTGTGAAACTCGCTGGTCGAAATCTTCGCGCCCGTCGCGGAATACTCGGCACTGGAGAGCTGCCGCGCTTCATCGGCCCGAACATACAGCGGCAGGTTGCGGCCCGCGATCATGATCCTCATGACGGGATCGAGGATCAGGGCGCGATTGTGCTGGAGGTCGTAGTAAACTCGGTCCGCACGCACGACGCGCTCACCCTGAGTCAGCAGTACGTCGCCTTCGAGGTAGATCCCGTTCACACCAGCGAGGTCCATCGGCCCGCGAGACTCGCGTTGATCATCATCGTTGTCTTGATTCGGAGCCTGCCTGAAGAACACGGCGGCATCAGACCGGATTTCCAGATAACGCGGATCGTCAATCGCGCCTTGTGCAAAGTACAGGTTCGTTATGGTCGTCAGGATCGTTTCGCCCTCAACGATGTCGGCGGGGATGCCGTCAGAGCTGAACGTGCGCTGCAGGGGCGGATCTGTCGGCGGCGCGAACTCGAGCACACTGATGGGGCTGGGCGCGGTTTCGACCAACGGCTCACCGCGGACCAGCGGCGAGACCGCCGCCCGAACGACCGACGCGTCCCGGTAGACCGGCGAGGCGCTGTTGTTTTCGTGCGCCTTCTTGTCGGCCGAGAGCCGCACCTTGCCGAAGGTGGCCGCCGTGGCGAACAGCGCCGGGCCGGTGGTCTCTGCGCCGCCGGGGTCCATGATGCGGGCGTCGTGCCACAGGAAGATCTCGAAGTAAGCGTAGGACCGTTCTTCGAACTTCTGCATGGTCATCCACACGATGGCTTCACGAGCCTGGAGGCGCCGCGTGCCGAGGCGGAAATCAAAGTGGCCGTTGAAGTGAATGACGTGCGCCGTCGCATCGGGCTCATCCCACAGGTACAGCAGGCTGCCGGACAGCTCGGCGTCAGCGTTGCTGATGCCGGCGGGAATGAGGGCCTGATGAACCTCGTCCCCGAGCGGCACGCGGTCCCCGGCCGACGCCGGCGAACCGCAGCACAGCGCGACAATCATCGCGGCCCAGCGGAACTTGCCGAAGTCGATGGAGGTTCGGCTGAAGTAACCGGACTTCAACAGACGGCCCTCGTCAATGGAATGACTTATGAAATCAAATGAAAAGCCTGTATCGAGCGCACCGGCCCGCCCCGAATTCCGCGCCAAGGTGTGGGGCCGACAGCGATGCATCCGTCGTCGTGCGGGTAGTATAGATTGGATCGCCCGCACGTCAACCGAAGCCCCGGGCGCACCCGCAAAGTCCCCGCAAAGCCCGACAGCTACTTCTTCGCACCATGCTGCTTGAGCAACGCGACGACTTCGTCGCTGCCCATGTCGGTCGCCAGGGACAGCGGCGTACGGGCTTTATCGTTGGTCACATTGGGGTTCGCGCCGTGCGTCAAAAGCAGGCCTACGATTTCAAAATGATCTTCATACACTGCCCAATACACTGGCGAATTGTTGGTGCTGTTCTTGGAATTGACATCAGCGCCGTTGTCGAGGAACAGCTCGACCAAATCGAAGTACCCGTTGTACGTAGCCTGGGCGAGCGGCGTGTTGTCGGTCTGATTCGGGGCGTCGACATCGGCGCCCTGCTCCAAAAGGAACTTCGCCACGCCAATGGCGCCCAGCGCCGTGGTGTAGTGCAGCGCCGTCTGACCGACCTCGGTCGTGGCATCGACGTTCGCGCCGCGCTCGACCAGCAGCTTGGCCATCGCGAGATCGCCCGCGTAAGCCGCCTTGCACAACGGCGTGGCGCCGTCATCGCTGCGGGCGTTTACGTCGCCGCCCTGATCCAGTAGCGCGATGACCTTGGCCGTGTCTCCGTTCTCCGCAGCCTCGATGATCGCCGCCGCGCCACTGGCTGCGGGCGGTGCGTCAGTCGTCGGCTCCTGCGGTGGCCCCTCTTCCGTAGAGTCGCTCGGCCGTGCCGCGCTGGCTACGGGTGAGGCAGCGTCGTTTCGGGCTTGATTCGACTCGCATCCGCACCAACCAACCGTGCCGCCAACCAGCATCGCCGCCATGATTCCCCACGTGAATCTGCGGAAGTCAATAAGTCTGAAGATCATTCGCGAATTCTCCTATACGATCGACAAAACGCAACCGGATTTGACAACCGGCCAAATC
>JADFJZ010000128.1 GCA_022565195.1 Planctomycetota bacterium
TACGAGCCGCAGGAAGAGCTATCTTTCGTCGGCCGAACTTTGCAGCAGCTTGGAACCGCGATCGGCAGCGAGCTGCCCATCCTGGGCTTTGCCGGCGCGCCGTTGACGCTCGCGTTCTTCCTGATCGAAGGCAAGAGCCCCGGCGATCGCGCGACGATCAGCCGTGGCCTCATGCGTGAACAACCAGCCTTGTTGCATGAATTGCTCGACAAGCTCGCCGATATGACCATCCGCTACCTCAACTATCAGATCCAGAACGGCGCTCACGCCGTTCAGTTGTTTGAATCGATGGCAGACCTGCTGACGCCGGCGGAATATGAAGAATTCGCCCATCCCTACCATGCCCGGATATTCGACGCACTCGCTGGCAGCGTCCCGACAATTCTATTCGCCAAAGAACAGCCAAACGTCAACCTGATGGTGCAGAGCGGAGCGGATGTGTTGAGCGTGGGAACATGCGTCGATCTCGAATCAGCAGCCCGCACACATGGGCAGCACGTCGCATTTCAGGGCAATCTCGACAACCGCCTGCTGGCGGGAGGCACAGCGCGTGATATCCAGCAGGCTGTGCGGAGTTGCGTCGCAGCCGGCAACCATCAGGGGCACATCCTGAACTTGAATCACGGCCTTCTCCGCGAGACGCCGTTCGAGAACGTGCGACTCGTTGTCGATATTTGCAAAGAGACACGATTGACGCTAACCGCCTGACAGTGAGGCCGCTTCAGCCGGTAGTGCGACCATCTTGTCCACTATCTCGCGCGCCTGCCGCACACAGTCATTGATCGACACGCCCTCCAAGTAGTTGCCGACCAAATGCAGATTCGGGACAGAGGATAGCTGCGCTCGGATGCACCGCACGATCTCCGTGTGGCCTGGGTAGTATTGCGGTACGGCGTTCGCATGTCGACAGGAGTTCACCAGCACGGGATCGCCACGAAGTTCGAGCAAGTCCCGCAATTCGTCCATCGCCAGAGCGACCAGTTCATCATCATTCTTGCGTGCCAATTCCGGCCGCTTCGCGCCGCCAACGAACACACGGAGAAGATGGTGATCCGGCGGAGCATGGCTCGGGAATATCGAACTCGCCCACAGCACACCGAGGAATGAGAGCCCCTCTTCCTTGGGAGGCACGAGGAATCCAAAGCCCTTCAAATCATGCCCGATATCTTCTCTCCGGAATCCCAAATTCAGAATGACCAAAGGAACGCTCTCAACCGTAGCGAGTGACTCCGCGATCCTGCCCGCCGGTTCGTCCGCCATGGTTTTCAGCAAGCCAATCGCCTGCCCGATCGGCGTGGCCAGGACCACGTGCCGCGTATCGAGACTTTGCGAGACACCCGACGCGCTATAGGCAACACAGTATCCGTCACCGCGACGTTCAACAGAAGTCACTTCGCAATTCGTGCTCACTGCATTGCCCAGGCCTCGGGCGATCGCGTCCGACACTGCCCCTAACCCCCCGACGAAATTGATCAAGCCTTTCCATCGGCGGCGCGGATTTTTCGGCTTGCCGATACGGCGGATTGGAACACTCAATCCGTGCAAGAACAGCGAACGGTACTCACGATCCAACCTGCCAAGGGATGGAAAGCAGGCCTTGAGACTCAGGCGATCCGCGTCGCCGCCGAAAACGCCGGTGACGAACGCACCGAGCACGTTGTGGGCGAATTCGGCTCCAAAATGCCGGGTCGCGAAGTCTCCGATCGTTGGATCATCACTCTTCGGCCGGCGCGCACAAATCGGCTCCGCAAGCAGTCGCATCTTACCGCTCGCGGAGAGAAAGCGACTGGTGAGGAGCGACGCCGGACCCGACGGCAGCGGCACCAGCCGTCCGCCAAGATACAAATACCGCATCTTGGCGTCCGGACCCGCCGGTTCCACTTCGATGTCATCTCCGAGGTCGCCGAGCAACTGCTCGAAGGCCGGATCGCGAACCAGCACGTTGAAAGGCCCTTGTTCCAGCAGGAAGCCGTCTTGGCGGAGCGTGCGCATACACCCGCCGACGGCAGGATTCTTCTCCAGCAAACGGACATCGCGACCGGCCTTTCGGAGGAACCACGCAGTGGCCAGCCCGCTCACGCCGCCGCCGATTACGACATATTCACAGTTCTGTCGATTCACCGCACATCACCGCCAAAGGAGATAGCAATTGCCGTGCCATTACTTGCGAGACTGCATCATATCAGCATATGCTACCGACATGAAAAGGCTGGTCATCGGCACTCGTGGCAGCAAGCTGGCTCGGACGCAGACGGAATGGGTCGCGGACCGCTTGAGAGAAGCACATACGAGAATGGCCATCGAAATCAAGGTCATCCGAACCACCGGCGACCGCGACCAGTCCACACCGCTGCCCGCGATCGGGGGCAAGGGGCTGTTCACACAAGAGCTGGACCAAGAGTTGCTCGACGGCAAGATCGACTGTGCCGTCCACAGCATGAAGGACTTGCCCACCGACCTGCCCGACGGCATTACCATCCTCGCAGTGCCGGATCGCGAACAACCGCACGATGCCTTGATCAGTCGGGAAGGCTTGAGATTCCTGGAGTTGCCGAGGGGCGCGACGGTCGGCACCGGCAGCTTACGCCGCAGAGCGCAGTTACGGTGCATCCGAGATGATTTGGAGTATGCGGACATCCGCGGCAATGTGGACACTCGAATCACGAAACTCACGCACGGCGACTATGAGGCCATCATTCTGGCGGCTGCGGGCCTGCGACGGTTGGGTTTGGAAGAGCAAATCACCGAGACGTTCGAGCCCAATGTCGTGCTGCCGGCTGTGGGCCAGGGTGCTTTGGCCATCACCGGCCGAAAGGGTGACAAGACGACGCGCGACACGCTTCGCCCGATCGGCGACCTCAACACTCGCCGCTCCGTAACGAGTGAACGCGCCTTCCTGTCAGTCCTTGGCGGTGGATGCCACGTCCCGATCGCCGCCTATGCGCAAGTCAAAGGGCGGCAGTTGCAGCTTGAAGGACTGGTTGTGGCTCCCGACGGCGCTGCCCGCGTCCGCGACCGCATCACCGGGCCGGCCAAAGATGCGGCAGTGCTCGGCGCGCAGCTCGGTGAACGACTGCTCAAACTGGGCGCCGGGTCCATTCTTCAATCACTGAACCAGACATGAATGAGCCGCCCGACGACCCCATTTCATCGCCGCCTGACCCACCACTGGCAGGGTGCTGTGTCGTCGTAACGCGCCCTCGTGATCAGAGCGACCAACTACGCGAACAGCTTGAGCAACTCGGGGCTCGGGTTATCTCGTTTCCCACGATCAAGATTGTGCCCGCGCGAGACGCTGCCCCTCTTGAAGCAGCATTGGAACGGATTCGCCAATACGACTGGATTCTGTTCACCAGCCGCAATACCGTTGACGCGGTTGCGCGAACGACGAAAGCTAATGCGGCAGAAGCCTTGGGCGAAGTTCGAATCGCCGTCGTCGGCAAGGCGACACATCGGCGCCTGACCGACCTGGGTATCCAGGCGGACTTCGTACCATCGCAGTTCAACATGGCGACGCTTTGCTCCGAGCTGATTCAACAGGCAAACGTCGACGGGCAGCGATTTCTCTATCCCTGTGGCGATCTCGCGGACGCCGAAGGCCCACAGGCATTGCGGGATGCGGGGGCGATTGTTGACGCGATCGAAGCCTATCGCACCATTCCGGACGATTCGGCGGACGCCGACTCGCTGCGCCGGAGTCTGGCCGCCGAGGAAATTGACGCCATCGTGTTTGCAAGCCCCAGCGCCGTGCAGGCATTCTTCAACAAGATTACTTCACATTGCGTCTCCCCGCACGTCGGCCTGGTGAGCATCGGCCTGAAAACGTCACAAGCCCTGGAAAAGGCAGCCCCCGGCCGGGTGACGGAAGCTCGGCAGGCGGGAGTCGAGGGTCTGATCGAGGCGCTCATCCGTGCGCTCGGGCTTCGACGAGCTCAGTCGAGCCGCTGACGTGGGCTTACTCTGCCGGTTTGGCGAGAACTCTCAATTGCACTTCATGATCGATTGCACCGATGGACACCAGCGCTGATTGCTTGTGCAATTGCATGCGAACGACCGTCCCGCTCTTGCCGAACGTCGAAACGTGTACTGGATCGCCGGGTCGCAAATTGTTCAGCCAGGCCAGCCATTGCTCATATGCGGCGCGTTTGTCGCGCAGCTCTCGCTCCTTTTGCTCGAACGACGCCTGCGACCGTTTGGCTTCCAACTGGGCCTGAGTGGCTGCTTTGCGTGCCCGCTCGGCCCCCCGGCGTGCCTCCAAGGTTCCTTCGATGGCCTTCGACAAAGACCGATGCTGATCGTCCAAATGGCCTTTGGCCCGTTTGATCACTCGACTCGGAAGCCCGAGGCGCTGGGCGATGGCGATGGCGTTGCTGTTGCCGGGCTCGCCGAGGCGCAGGACATAGGTCGGCCGCAGCGATTCGACGTCGAATTCGACCGACGCGTTGTCCACGCGCTCCGTGGTGTAGGCTGCGGCTTTGAGTTGCGACAGGTGCGTCGTCAAAACAGCACAGCAGCCGAGGGCCAGCAACTCGTCCATGACGGCCCAGCCGATGGCGGACCCTTCGTCCGGGTCCGTGCCGGCGCCCAGCTCGTCAATCAATACGAGTGATCGCGGCCCCGCCTCCTCCACCACGCGGCGGATATTCGCAAGGTGCCCGCTGAACGTGCTCAGCGACTGCTCGAGGCTCTGCTCGTCGCCGATGTCGATGAAGATGCGTTCGTAGACCGGCAGCACGGACCCCTCCGCAACCGGTATCGGAATCCCCGCCTGGGCCATGGCAGCGAGCAGCCCAACGGTTTTCAGCACCACGGTCTTACCGCCGGTGTTCGGGCCGGTGACGACCAGCACGTCAAAGTCCTCGCCCAACCGAATGTCGATTGGCACGACTCTGTTCTCGGTGCCGGCAAACAGATCCACGAGGACCGGATGCCGCGCCTCGCGCAGGTCGAGGATGCCGTTCTCGCCAATTTCGGGGCAAATGGCGTTGCGCGTGCGCGCGTATTTCACCTTGGCAGATATGAGGTCCAATACGCTGACCGCCTCCAGCGTCGTCAGTATCTCGTCGGCATGTCGATGAACAAGCCGCGTCAGCGCCAACAGGATCCGGGTGATTTCCTCATGTTCCTTGATGCGCAGCTTGGCGATGGCGTTGTTCAGCTCGACGACCTCCGACGGCTCGACAAACACAGTCGCGCCGCTGTCGGAACTTCGATGAATGATGCCGGGGATATGCCCTCGATACTCCGCCTTTAGCGGAAGGACGACGCGGTCGTTGTGAAATGTGCTCTTGGGATATTGCAGCACTTTCAAATAGCGCGGCTGCTTCAGGATGCGCTCGAAGACGGACGCAATTCGCGCGCGCGTGGCTTCGATCTTGCCGCGCAGTGTCTCCAGTTTGGGGCTGGCTGTATCGCGGACCGCGCCGCGGGAGTCGATGGCTTGATCGATCTCGTGAGCGATGGCAGTCAGGTCGGTCACTCGATGGGCGATCTTGCTCAGCAGTTCTGCTTCAGGCGGCAACGACTCGAACCAGCGACAGAGCACCCCCGTACCCGCAAGAGTCGCCTGCACCTCGCACAGCGCCTCGGGTTCCAGCGCCGCCGGCTTGCCCGATGCCTCGACGTGTGGCCGAATGTCCCGCATTCCCCCCAGTGGCGGCAAGCCCTGCTCCACTTCGACCGTGATCATTTGGCCGACCTGAGCCAGCCAGTGCCGCACAT
>JADFJZ010000129.1 GCA_022565195.1 Planctomycetota bacterium
GCACTTTGTGCCTAATTTGAGTTTCGGCGTGCCGGTGATCGAGAAAATCCGCGGCTACAGCGAGCTGTACTTCGACACGCACGTCATGATTACCGATCCCTACAAATACGCCGAACCGTTCATCAAGGCGGGCAGCAACAACTACACTTTCCACATCGAGGCCACCAACGAACCCCGCAAAGTGATCGACCACGTGCGCGGTCTGAACTGTGACGTGGGGATTGCGTTGAACCCGGACACGACGTTCGGAGCGATTGAGCCGATGATACCGGAAGTGGATGTGGTGCTGGTGATGAGCGTTTGGCCTGGTTTTGGCGGGCAGCGCTTCATTGCCGACGTGCTGCCGAAAGCGGCCGAAATTAGCCGTAACCTCAGGCCTGATCAGCGTTTAGAGATCGATGGCGGCATCGATCCCCAGACTGTCGGTTCAGCCGCCGAGAATGGAGCCGACACATTCGTCGCCGGTTTTGCTATATTCGGCGCCTCGGACCCGGTGGCGGCCATGGCCCGCATCCGCGAAGCGGCGCAGGCGAGCAAAGCGGCAGGCGGCGAGCGTTAGGCTCTGTCGGAAAACCCGGTTTTCGTAGCGGCCGACCTCCGTGTTCCCGGCGCGCCGGGATCGGTCGGCAGAGACGCCGACCGCTACAGGGGTTTTCAGACAGAACTTGGCACCCCGCTTTCGTGAGAACCGGCGGAAACAGAACAATGACCTCAGCTATTTTGATTCCTTGTGCTCAAACCGACTGGCAGGCGGCCGGTCGCTTTTCATCGAGCACGCCCGTCGACGTCAACCAAGAAGGCGAACGGCAGGTTGAGCAGTGGGCCTCGATGCTTGCCGACCACGCGCCCACGACGATTTATTGCAGCGACCGCAGTCCCAGTGATCAGACCGCCAGGCTGCTGGCCGAGCGGTTGAACACCAAAGCGAAGAAGGTCGCCCATCTCGAGGAAATTGGAATGGGATTGTGGGAAGGATTGACGCCTGAGCAGCTCAAGAAACGGTTCGGCAAAGCGTACAAAAAATGGAAAGACGACCCGAGCAGTGTTCATCCGCCGGAGAGTGAAGATCTGGCCGACGGCGCGGAGCGTCTGCTCGCGGTGTTCAACAAGCTCGCCCGCAAGCACAGAAACGAGTGTTTCGGCGTCGTCTTGGGCCGGTTGTCGTTTCCGGCCATGCGCTGTAATCTCGAGGAGGCGGGCTTTGATGTGTTTTGGAAGATGGCTTCCGATCAGCCCGTCCGCTACTTGATCAGCGCCGACGAAGACAAGGTCGTCTTGACAACGTAGACTTTTTTTCAGTGAGGGCCGCCCATCGTGACGACCGAGCAGACTCCGATCTCCAAGAAATCCGACGTGCCCGAGGGTGTGTGGGACCGCTGCCAGGCCTGCGGCGAGATGCTCTACACCCGCGAGTTTGAAGAAGCCCTGCGGGTCTGTCCGTCGTGCGATCACCACCATCGCCTCGAGGCCCGCAAGCGCGTGACACAACTCTGCGACGAGGGTGCTTTCGATGAGTTTCTCGCCGATCTGGTGTCCACCGATCCGCTCAAGTTCATCGACCGCATTCCATACAAAGAACGCATCCAGCAAGTTCAAGAAAAGACGAAGGAAAAAGAGGCCATCATCGTCGGCAAGGCCTACATCAAGGGCCGGGGCGTCATCCTGGGCGTCATGAACCCGTCGTTCATCATGGCCAGCATGGGTGCCGTGGTCGGCGAGAAAGTCACGTCGGCCGTCGAGCGAGCCATGGACGACAACCTTCCGCTCGTGCTCGTGACGGCATCGGGCGGCGCCCGCATGCAGGAGGGCATGGTCTCGCTGGTGCAGATGGCCAAGACCTCGGCAGCGATCGGCAAATTCGAGGAGGCGGGAGGCCTGTACATCACGGTCCTGACCGATCCGACCACGGCGGGCGTGGCCGCCAGCTTCGCGATGCTCGGAGACGTCATCATCGCTGAACCCAGGGCCATGGTCGGTTTTGCCGGCCCGCGGGTCATCGCCAACACCATCAAGGCCGAATTGCCTGAAGGATTCCAGACTGCCGAATTCCTTCTGGAGAAGGGCTTCATCGACCGCATCGTGCAGCGCAAAGATCTGCGATCCGAAATCGCGAGGATCATCGATTTCTGCGGCAAGTGATGTTTGGCTGCGGCCTTCGGCCGTAGCCAAAGTAGCGGGTAGCGAGTAGCCCGTAGCCTGTAGAGGACAGGACCGGCGTGATCGGGTGCGGCACCGATGATCCACCGCAGACCTTCCAAAATCTACAATTTACTCGATTTACTTTTTGCAACCGGCCGATACATGAGGTAGATTCTTGACACGGAGGCAACGAGGCCTCCGAAGGCTCCAGTAGGCAGCAACTCTCAGCCTCCATGGACCAGCAAACACGGATGTTCAAAATTCTTGCGGCGCTGGCGATCAGCATGATCGGCGGCGCGCTCATGCTCTCCGGCACAGGCCCAGGCCGGTCGCATTCTTCGCCCCAGCCCGCATTATTGCTGCACGCCGGCGGAACTCCGGAACCGCTTGCGAGCGAATCTGCGGCGCGCAGGTTCCAGGAGCTGGTCGTCGTCGCGAATGCGACCTCAGGGCGCAATCTATTGAAGCACAAAGACTTGAGAGACGTGCGGCGGGCCCATTTGATCATTGGGGAGCGCGGGCTGATTCGCGTTCAGCCGGCGTGGCATCGAGCCGAGCGCTTCGAGCGCTATGGCGCCGCGCTCGTGGTCCGCCTCGATTGCCCGCCCCAGGCCACGGAATTGTCGCCCGCCCAGAGCGACGCACTGGCTTTGTTGCTGAAGCACATTCGATCGCTGCCTGATTTGACACTGCGTCGTGTCCGCTACGAATCCCATCACCCTGCCATCCGTACTCTCGGCGAGCATCTCCGGTGATTACTTGGCGATAATCAAGTGTTTTCCTTCGCGGGATGATCTTAACGTCCGATATTGTCGGCGTGGAAAGTGCGGTTGACCAATGCCGTTGCACACATCTACAATGGCCGCAATGGAGGCGTGAGGGGCTGCGGCAATGGGTTTCCTCACTCCAGTCCGGAGTTCGGGTTTGAGGATCGAGGCCATGACGCCGGGTTATACAGCCGTTTCCGTGATCGGCCGAGGCGCCGGGTCCACCCTGCACAAGGTCCGGCACCGCGAGTCGGGCA
Source organism: Planctomycetota bacterium (assembly GCA_022565195.1). The sequence goes on from JADFJZ010000129.1 coordinate 3,164, forward strand.
AGTTCTACACGCTGAAGCAAGTCAAGAAAGAAGATGATCCGGAGGGCCGCTTCTTTGAGCAGATCCAGCGCGAATGGAAGGTCGGGCAGGCCGTGGCCCATCCCAATCTTCGCGAAATCTACGATCTTCATCGCACGCGCAAGCGCTTCAAGCTAATCGAACTCAATCTGCTGATGGAGTATCTGGAGGGTCGCACGCTTGACCAGGCGGGCCTGAGCGACGTCGCGACGCTGCTGGGGGTGTTCACCGAGGTGGCATCGGCCCTGCACGCGATGCACCAGGCCGGCTTCGTACACGCCGACATCAAGCCGAACAACATCATGCTGTGCAACGGTCACAGCGTGAAGATCTTCGACCTGGGGCAGAGTTGTGGGTTGGGCAGCGTCAAGCAGCGGATCCAGGGAACGCCCGATTTCATTGCCCCCGAACAAGTTATGAAGTTGCCGATGAGCGAGCGGACGGACGTTTTCAATTTGGGCGCTACGATGTATTGGTGCCTGACCGGCAAGTTTTTCCCGACCCGCATCAGAGGCCAGCAGAAGGCGGGTGCGTTCGACATTGGGTTGGTCCGGGACGCCGAATCGCCGCAGGAGATCAATCCGCAGGTGCCGACTGGACTGTCGAAACTGGTGATGGATTGTTGTCGCAACAGCCCGGCGAATCGGCCGGCCATGAGTGAGGTGTTGGACCGTTTCAGGGCGGTTTCACATGCGTTGAAGATTGTGCGGGAGTGACACGCAAGCGCCGCCGGCACGGCGCCGGCAGAGGAATCGGGCGACTGATGTTCGATATACCCAGCGATCCAGACGAAGTCATCGACGTCTATCTTCGGGCTGCGGAGGAGAACCGCAGTGACGCTCTGCTCAAGGGCTCGACGCTGCACTTCCCCAATTACGGCCAACTGGTCATGACCGGTGATCTCCACGGCCACCGCCGCAACTTCGACAAGCTGGTCAAGTTTTGCGTCCTGGGCCGATCGGCCGGGCGGCATGTCATCCTGCACGAGATGGTTCACGAGGAGGTGCTTCGGCTGGACGATGTCGATTTGTCCCATGTGCTGCTGTACGAGGCGGCCCACTGGAAGAGCGCCTTCCCGGAGCAAGTTCATTTCCTGCAGAGCAACCATGACTTGGCCCAGCTCACCGGGCAGGAAATCACCAAGAACGGGCGCTTTCTGCTACGCTGCTTTGAAGACGGCGTGGCCCAGACTTTTGGCCGAAATAACCTCAACCGCGTGCTGGAGGCCATCAAGCAGTTCATCGCCAGCTTCCCCATCGCCGCCCGAACGCAGTCGGGCATCTTCATGGCGCATTCGTTGCCCAGTCCGTTCGACTGGCCTTACTTTGATTGCGGTGTCTTCGATCGCAAGCTGGCCATCGAGGATTTGATCGACACGGGCGCGGTCTACAACATGGTGTGGGGCAGAGCGCACACCGCCGAGCAGCTCGAAGACGCCGCCGAAAAACTTCAGGCCGACATCTTCGTCGTCGGCCATCAGCCGCAGGAGACCGGCTACGCCGTCGCCCACGACCGCATGCTCATCCTCGCCAGCGACCACAACCACGGCGTGTTCCTGCCCATCAACCTCGCCAAGAAGCACACCATCGAAGAACTCGTCAAAGCCATCCGACCGTACGTCTCCGTGCCGTAGTTCGGAAGATTTACCGCAGAGACCGCGGAGATCGCAGAGCAAAGACGGTTCATGTCAAACCGGCGAAGGAAAGAACCGCGAACGCCAAGCGAAACATTGGAGAAGCAGCAAGCCGTAAGTAGTAAGTCGTAAGATCGCCGTGCGGCTCCTTCTTTATATAGCCGGCCGCATGCGGCCGGTCACGCTCAGCAGTCAGCGTTCAGCTTCGGCTTCTCGAAACGCGCTCCACACTCTGGACACCGCTCCTTCGATGCGCGCAGGTCGTATCCGCACTTCAAGCACAGTCCGAGCTTGTGGCGACGCCGGCGGCCGTGGACATGCGGCAGGTACAGAACCAGTGAAAGCGTGGCGAACAGCAACATCGGAATCCACAATGGGACAAAGATGTCAGGACTCAAACGCGGCCTCCACTCCGTTGCGAATCCGCGGAACCCTCTCATGTAGATATCCCCAGGATCCCCCACCGTGTATCCTCTGAAGACCGAATAAATGCAGCATCCGCGCCTCAGGAATATGGATCCGTCCGACCCAATGGTAGTCCAACAGACATACGATATATTAAGGTAGCTCACCCCCCACAGCCCCACACTGAGCAGCAGGCCGATGAGGGAGAGGATTGTCAGGGTCTTGCGGAGCATGAGTCCGATGATTGTAACCCAATTGGATAATTCGTGTGGCTAGGGCTGGGGGACTGACCCGTTCCCGGCGCGCCGGGACTCCGGGCTCTGATTTGGGCGTCGGCGGCGGAAATCAGAGCCCCAAGCGCCAGCGCGGGGTCAGCTCGAGATCGAAACCGTCTTCAGACTACTGATACAAGCAGCACTATTTAGCGGCCACTCATTCCGAACCGGCCAGAGCTCGGCAGACATCGTCGTGGATACGATTGTAGGGCGCCGTCCCA
>JADFJZ010000130.1 GCA_022565195.1 Planctomycetota bacterium
TGGATGATCCGCTGAGCTGTGTCGCCCGGGGAACCAGCGTGTATCTCGAGAATCTCTCGACTTGGAAGGACACGCTCGAATCAGACGTGGACGAATACTGACCCGCGGGGGGCTGCCGTCAGGACCGCTGGACGGCTGATTGCGCGTCGAATCAGCGTTTCGTAACGATCAATTCTCATGTCTCACCGAGCAACCAGGAAACGAGCCCGGTATCGCAATATCGCCGTGGCGGCGAGCATCTCCGCCGTTGTCCTCATCGTGACCAGCCGGCTTACGGGCGGCGTCAGTGGTCTGATGCAGGCGCTGGTTCCGGTGCAGCATGCGATGTCTTCCGTGGTCTCGATGGACGGCGGCCGGGCGGTCCAACTGAGTCCCGAGGAGTCCGGCAGAATCGGGCGGAGGATCACTGCTTACCAGCAGCGGTTGGCCTCGATGCACGTTCGCATCGAGGATCTCATGCAACAAAACGCTGAGCTGCGCGGTATTCGAGACCTGGGATACGCACAGGGGCGGCTGATCCGCGCCCGGGTCGTCGCCGGCGACAGCTTACCCTGGCGCCAGAGCCGGTTGCTGGACCAGGGCACATTGGCGGGCGTCGCGGGGGGGGACGCCGTGGTGTCCGGGTTCTTCGTGGACGTCGGCGAAGAGGATAATGTACTCGACGGCATGACCGTCCTGGCGGGAGAATCGCTCATCGGCGAAGTCATCGACGCCAGCACGCATACCGCCCGTGTGTTGCTCTTGACCGACCCCGCTTCGCGGCCCAGGGCGGTTCGCCTGGCGCGGTCCACGCCGGAAGGCTTCGAGATCGTCCCTTCGCAGTTCGTGTTGCGGGGTGCCGGGGGCCACAGCATGATGATCGACGGAGTCGAGCACGGCTTGATTGACCAGGCCACCATTCAAGTGGGCGACGTGGTCCTGACCTCGACCTCGGACGATCGGCTGCCGGTTCCGGTTGTGATCGGCACGATCACGAGGGTGCGCCGTGAAGACGACAACGCCGCCCTGTATAACCTGCTGGTCAAGCCCGCAGTGGACGCGCGGAAACTCGCACACGTCTACATTGTGGACACCTCGCGGCGATAATTCGCAAGTGATTTTGCACTGAGTTATTCTGGCCGGCCTGTTCCCATTGGAGATTCAGGAGCGAGGCAGTCCCGCCGAGGGATACCGCGCCGCAAGACGACACGCCGCCCGTCCGATATCGCAGGCCGATGCAGGTTGCTCCTGGAATGCGAAGTGCCGATTTCACGCAGGCCGATAACGATCGAAACGCCGCCGCCATTCATCGATCGTAACGTACTACATCGATGGTCCCGATAGTATTCTCAGCGTCTCTGCACAATCACTGTAGAAGCAGGAGCAGACACTTTCCATGCCGATCTGCCTGAATGTTGAAGAACTCAGACCAGGCATGCAGCTGTACCAGGCTGTGTGCAATGACTACATCGTCTTACTCCCGCCGGGCAAGATTCTGGATCAGCGCGACGTGGATGCCCTGCGGCGTAAGTATCCCGACATGAACATTAAGATCGCGGATCCGTTGCTGGATGATGTAGCCGAGTTCCAGGACGACAGCAAGGACCGCGATACGGCGATGCGGACGCAGGCAACGATGCACAAGGCGTTGGGCAATGTCCGTAAGAAGCTCTCCGGCCGAGCGGAGATTCGATCCGCGGACGTACTGAGCCTGAAGCAGGCGACAGCGGAAGTGATGCAGTATCTCAAAGACAACCCCGTCACGGCCATTTTGCTGGAGAAGACACACGACAGCGACACTTACCTGCAAGAGCACTCCTCGAACGTGTTCTATGTGTCGATGGTCGTCGGCAACTCCATCAAGCAATACATTCTGGATGAGCGGGAGCGCCTGAGCAAGTCCACCCGGCTGGAGCGCACCTATGCCCTGAATCTGACGCCCCTGGCCATGGGCTGTCTGCTTCAGGACATCGGCATGTTGAGTTTGAAGGATATTTACAACGCGGTTGGTGAGTTGACGGCGGAACAGCGCAGGCGATTGCAGCAGCACCCGCTCATTGGCGAGAAGATGTTGCCCCAGACGCTTTCCTCCGTGGCCCGCATGGTCGTTCGGACGCATCATGAGAACTTCAACGGCACGGGATACCCCAACCAAATTTCGGGCGAGAAACTGCACGTGTTCTCGAGGATCATCCGTATCGCGGACGCATTTGATGCCGCGACCTCGCCGCGCATCTACAAGAAGGCCAAGTCGGTGGTTCGCGTGCTGTGGGAGATGGTCGACGGCCCGACACGAGAGCACTTCGACCCGGTGATCACCAAGGTGCTGAGCCACATGCTTCATCCTTTCCCCGTCGGCTCGAAAGTCACACTCAGCAACGGCATGACGGCAGTGGTGGTGCGCCGGAACCGCAAAGCGCCGTTTCGACCGCTGGTGATCATCGCGTTCGACAAGACGGGGCAGCGCCTTCCCAAAGAGCAACTCAAGCCGCCGATCAACCTGCAGGAACACGGAGATTTGAAGATCGTTTCCTTCAACGGTGAAGACTTGTCCTACCTCGGCACGACGTCTGCAATCCCAGCCGACGCCAATCAGCCCAAAGAACGCAGCGAGTTGTTCGCATACGCATATCCCTAATCCGTGAAATACGTTTCTCCGGCCAAGAAGCAGATCGAAGGTCACCTGCGCGCCGCGCCGAATCGTGAGGTCCGGTGCCTATGCGTAGCTGTGCAGGCCGGTGATGACGAAGTTGACCACGATCCAATTGAAGAGCATGACGCCGCAGCCGATGCAGGCCAGCACGGCGGTCCACAGGGCTTTGTCACGGACTTTGAGCCGGACGTGAACCAGCAACAGGAACACGAGGAAGGTGTTCAGCGCGAAGACTTCCTTCGGATCCCAGCCCCAGGGCCGGCCCCAGGAGTGGTCGGCCCAGATCGCGCCCATGCACAACCCAGTCCAGAGGAGCACGAATGAAAGCTCCATCAGCACCATGGTCGCCCCGTCGAGCACTTGCCCGTAACCTGGGCTCTTGGCCTTGACGAACGGCTTGGCCGCCGCTCCAGCAAGAATAATCTGGCCGGCGCCGCCGGAGCGGGCGTATTCGTCATTGCCGCCGAAAATGCGGTAGCCCAGGTAGAGCAACGCCGTGATCGTCGCCATGCCGATCAGGCAATAGGAAAAGATGATCACATTCGTGTGAATGTAAAGCCAGACGTCGTTGAGAACAGGCATGATGTGGTTGATGTCTGAGGTGAGCGCCACCGGCATGAAATGGCTGCACATCATGGCCACCATCGCACACACCGCCGAGCCGAGCGCGAACAGGTTTCGCATTGCGGATTTGCGAACCAGGAACTCCATAATCAACGCTGCCACGGCGCCGAACCAAGTCGCGGCGATAATGGCCTCGAACATGTTCGAGTTCGGAATTCGACCGGACAGATACCAGCGGATACCGATCGACGTGGTGTGCAGCCCGAAAGCCGCGAGAAAGAACACCAGTCCGACGCGCCGGGCCCACAGCCAATGGTAAATCACGGACATCAACAGCGGAACGACGGCCAGCAGGTAGATCATCCAGATCCAGACCATCGCTTTGTAGCGGACGTACCAGCTTTCCAGTTGCAGCTTCTCGGCGGCGGGATATAGGTGCGGATTCAACTTTGCCAGGTCATCAGCCAAGCCGGCCAGCGCGCGATTGACTGCCGGCGCATCCTGTCGCTGCCACGCGGCGGCCAAACCGAGCCAGCCGCTCGCGACGCTGTCTTGTAGCTTGGGATCGAGGTCGGGAATGGTGACGCGGCGGCGCATGTCGGCGTGAGCGGCGTCCTGAGGGGCGCGGGCGGATTGCCACAGGCTATCGACGGACAGCCAGGCCTGTTGCCGATCCTCACCCGGGGGCGGCATGACGCGCAGGTTGCCGGCCAGCGTGCCGGGCAGGCGCACGAACGTCGCATCGCGGACCGCGTCCACGAACTTGGCGGTGCGGATCAAATCGCGCGACATTTCGTCGAGCAGGGCATTCACTTCAGGGCGGGCCAGCCACTCCGGCGAGATCAGCCCGACCTTATTGAAACGGGTCAGCCGATCCGCCGGGATCGCCGGGTCGTTGGCCAGCCGTTGGGCGATGCGTTTCCGCATGTCCTTGTGCTTGACGTAAATGATTTCGGCTCTGTCGTAAGCATCGGGCCGGAACATCATGTCCAGATAAGTGAACTCGCTGGGTTGGCCGTTGATCAGTCTGGGGCCGGTCACGAATTTCGTCATGGTGCGGGCGTAGGAATCGAAGGACTTGAGCCGCCCGTTGTGTTGCACCGCGATGCTGGAGAGCGCCGAGAGATCCACGGCGAGCGAAAAATCGGACTGAATCACATCGTCGGATCGGCCTGATGACATCCACATGATGGCCAGGAGCAGGGTACACCCTGCAACGGTTCCGACCATGCCTTTTGATGTGGCGGCGAGTCGTCTATTCTTCATGAGCGGTCACTTTCTGTTGAATTTCCCCGCGCCGACTGGTTCCGGCTTTTGCGCGGCCGAGTTTTCTGTCGGCGGGGCGGCTCGGCCTGCCGTTTCCTGATCCTGCTTGACTTGCGCATACGTTTCCAATCGCCGCCGGCGGATGATGGTCGGTTTGACGTAGAACGCGAATAGCATGCCCGCGACTGCGATACACACGCCCGTAAGCTGAATGTAGACTCCGTTGCGATTGCCGACCCCGACGCCGGTGTAGTTCAGGCCGCCATAGCCGCGACGGGGCGCATCCCAGGTCGATTGGAAGAACCACCACCCGTCCCGCTGGGCGGGCTCGTTCAAGCTCATGCTCATTGGCTCGGACCATTCTCCAGCCGCGTCTGCGAAGCGCAATTGGCTGATGTAGTTTCGGATGTTGCTGTTGGTTCCGATCAGGCCGCCCTGGTGTGTGAGCAGTGTGAAATCATCCAGCGTGACGGGTGCCGGGAAGGCATGGCGTCCGCGCGAAAACATCAGCTCGATGTGCCGTCCGTCGGGCAGGTGGAGATCGCGTGGCGCGTACATGCGGCGCCCTGGCATGTCGAACTGCTGGTCCGGAAACGCCCACTGGTTGTACGGCAGCCACAGGCTGCGGGTCCAATCGGCTGCCGACAGTGTCACGCGGATCATCGAATTCAGACGCATCCTCATGGCGCTCCCGTCGCGCCTCTGTCGCGGAACGATGCGGGGCAGAGCGACCGGGCGACCGTTGCGATAGAAATACGTGACCCGGAGCGTCATGCCGGCCGCCAGGGTCGCGTTTTCGCCCACCGCTGCGGTATGCCGTTGGATCCGGCCGGTGCCGGGGTTAGCCAGGATCGTCAGGCCCATCGGCTCCGGACCGGCGACGACGGTAATGGGCGGCGGCGGGGCTATTCTCGCTGTTATTGCAGGGATTTTTGGGATAGTTATAAAACACTCTGACAATGTAGGGCGCTACGCTGATGATATTGCGAGGGGCATACAAAAAATCGTGCGTCACACAGACTCCGTGCCGACTAAGAAGGTTTCGCAAGCTGCGGGCGGAGCTTTGGACACCCTGAGACAGGCGGGAAAAAACAACGAAGAAGCATACGAATTTGGGGCGGAAGCCCGAAGCGGGGGACAAGCTTCTCCGAGTGTCCGAGGCGGGGGCGTTACTTCGCCTCTCCGATGGCTCCGTGCGGCATTGGCTGGCGAAGGGCTATCTCAAAGAAGTGCGGTTGCC
>JADFJZ010000131.1 GCA_022565195.1 Planctomycetota bacterium
TGGACTTCGATTTCGAGGATATCGAGTCGCTTCACGGCCTCCCGGGTTTGCGGCGCCATTTCTCCGCAATTCATGCACACAAAACCGCGAGCACGCGGTTCAATGTTGATTCGGACGGCGGCATCACCGTGACCGTCACGAAGGGCGATTCGGAACTCAATCTGAACTTCGATAGCGCGGCCGACTTGAAGCAGAGTCGTCCCGAGCTATATGAAAAGTACGCAGATTTGATCGAAGAGCTGGAATAAGCAGCCACCTCAAGCCCATCTCGGCCCGCGCGAGATGGGCTTTTTGCATGCGCTCATCCCGCGCCCCGCCCGCCGAAAGGCGTGGCCTGCACCGACGACTATCGGACGCTCCGGCGATTACCCCAAGCAGGGCCAGTGGTTGTCCGATTCTGGGACGATAGAACGGTTTCAGTCTTGGCGTAGCGGCCGACCGGGACGTCGGCCGCTACATGGCTTGTGTCACGCGGGACGAGGTCGCCCATGAGTTCTGCACCCGGAACGACCCACGAGTTATCGATCAGCGAGTCGCACGCGGCCAAGCTAAGCCGCCAGGGAATCCTGCATCTCATGTTGTGGGCGGTGGTGCTTTGCGTCGTGCTGCAATACTGCTTTGTCGCTCCGCAGGCGGGCGCGCACACCAACGAAAACAAAGACTTCAGCCACTTGTGGCTCGGCGGCAGAATGGTTGCCGCCGGGCACGCCGCGAAGCTCTACGATCCCGTCGCGCAGGAACGAGCCTATCGGGACGCTGATCCCACAGGCCGGGGCCCGGCGATCTGGCTGGATCGGAACAGACTGGTGGGCGGTTTCTTCTATCCGCCGCCGATGGCGCTGGCCTACTCAGCCCTGGCCTGGTTGCCGATGTCGACCGCAGCCATCGTCCTCGCCTATGTGAACATCGTGCTCGGACTCTTGCTGGCCTGGCTCGTGGCAAGATGGCTCGGCAGCAGCGCCTCCGCGGCAGCAGTCGCGCTGGCAATTCTGGCGTATCCCGCATTCTTCGTGACGATCGCCCTTGGGCAAAACTCCGTGATGACCATGGGCGTCATTCTGGTCGCTTGGATGTTGTGCGATCAGCGTCGCGACTTCGTCGCGGGCCTGGTTTTGGGACTCTTGATTTGCAAGCCAAACTGGTTGGTGGCGATCGGGTGGATTCCTTTGGTCCACGGACGGTGGCGCCTCATCGCCGGGATGGTTTGCGGCGGCGCCGGCATCGCACTCGGTACCGTCCTGATAACAGGTGCGCAGCCCTTCCTTGATTACTTGCAGGTCGTTCGCGTGCTCGCCGGATTGCACGAAATGCAGGGATACAACCTGTCGCTGACCTATAACGGGCTGAGTGTGTTTCGGAAGTTACTGGGTGTCGGCGGGCTCGCGGATCTGCTGGGATGGTGCGGAAGCCTGATCATGATCCTGGCCACGTGGCGGATATCGCGTGGCGCCTGGAAGCCGGGAACAGTCCGCTTCAAATGGTTGGTGGGCTGCGGGCTGAGCGCCGCGCTGTGGGTCAATCCGCACCTCTTCTATTATGACCTCACGTTGACCAGCATCTGCGTCGTGCTGATGGCGTCATCGTGGCACGAATTGACCGGCCGGGCGCGCCTGTGGACGGCCGCCCTGATCGTCTCAACGTACCTCGCTATTCCGCTGGACCAAATGTCTCCGTGGGCCGCTGTGCTGCCCATCCCGAGCCTTATGACGCTGGCGCTTTGGGTGTGGTTCTGCGTTCGGATCACCGCCACCGACCAACGTCCGCCCCTTACACGGTTCGCAGATTGCGCGACGTGATTTGAGGACGAATTCGCCGTTTTTGTATCGAAGTGATGCGCCCCTGCGCGTCACGATAATCGAAATCGTTTCCGATAAGGCGCGAATCCGGCGCCTGAAGCGAAATTCGTACCCCGCATGTGGAAAGCCTCCGCGTTTGCTTGCCCCGCTCAATTGTTATTTCTTAACCTTGATTCCGTCGAAGACCACAGGGTTTGGAGTGATCGTGATGCTGGAGGTCGAAAGCAGTGAGTCGTTCAGTGATCGCGTTCCTCAGAACGATGTTCACGACCGACGACGAAGGCAACACAGTCACGGAATACGCGGTATGCCTGGGCCTGATCGTCCTGGCCAGTATTGTTGCAGTGACCGCCTTGGGGGTCTCTATCAGCGAGGTGTTTACCAACGTCGCTGACATATTCAGTTAATTGTCCGACTCACGGAAAGAGCCGGTCAGAGAACTCGGCCCGACGGAGGCTTGAGAAGTATCAAATGTGGTGCCACGTCACGGAAGCAGCGTGGTACGGGTCGGTTTCTCGAACGGGATCAGACGTACTGATCCCACTTGCGTCCTTGAAAGGAGCAATTCATGAAGGCATTGGTCAAAAGAGCGAAGGAATTTCTGGTAAGTGAAGACGGACCGACGGCGACTGAGTACGCAGTGATGCTGGCTCTGATCATCGTAGTCGCCCTGGGTGCCATTTCCGTACTGGGCACCAAGGTAAGTACTGTCTTCACCAATGTGAAGACCAGCCTCACCAACCAGGGTGGTGCGCTCGGCTAAAGCGATGGCCCTCGTCGCCTGACGACAGCCCGGAGGGGTGGGCACGGCGCTCAAACGCCGCTGCCCGCCCCTCTCTATTCAGGTATCGAGAGGTCGAATGGTCTTCGGAGAGAGCGAGGAGGACGAACCGCTCCGAATGTCTCACGATCAGCGACAAACCGGATTCGCACGCAGGGCGCCCATGATGCGGGAAGCCCGCCAATGTGCGGTCAAGATTATCGGGAGATCCCTGCACTTAATCAGGATGCCGCGGCGCGGCGCGCAGGAGACATGAAATGAATTTGAGTTATTGGTGCGCCACATGGGTCATTCTCGTTCCGGGAATATTGTATGCTTCGTGGGTCGATGGCAAAGAGAAGCGTGTGCCGAACTGGCTGAACGCGCTGTTGCTGGCGGCCGGAATGGTCATGCAGTGTGGGCATTCCGAAGGTCGTGGGATCTGGATTTCGCTCGGGGGTGCGCTGGTCGGATTCGGTGTTTTGATCGTGCCGTGGATGGTTTACGGGATGGGCGCCGGTGATGTCAAGCTCATGGCGGCCATCGGAGCGTGGTTCGGCCCCATGATGACCTTGTGGGCGTTTCTGGTGGGCGCGCTCTTGGGCGGAGTGATTGGAATCGTCATGATTGTGAGCAGCGGGAGAATCCGCCAGGCCTCTACGAACATGACCACGATCATGGTCAAGATGTCGAATCCCGCGCACTGGTTCACGGACTTCGGCGGTGCAAAGTCATTCGGCGAAACGTCGCAATTGCTGCCGTATGGCATTCCGCTGACTATGGGATCGATCACGGTATTGACCGGGCTGATGCTCGGCTGGTGGAGTTTCTGACATGAACAGACACGCAAGAAGAACTCTGTGGAACAGGACTTGCGAACGGGGTGCGGCCGTCGTCGAGATGGCCGTAGTGACGCCTCTGCTGTTGACTTTGCTCTTCGGCGTCATTGAGTTCGGCAACAGCTTCATGTTCCGCCAGATCCTCACCAACGCGGCCCGGGAGGGCGCGCGGACCTCTGCGATCCAGGCTACGGCGGACGATTCGGCAATCCGAACCGCCGTTCGGGATGCGATGTCGGCCGTCGGCGGGATCACCATCCCCGACAGCGCCATTGAGATCACTCACTGGTGCAAGTATTCGGACGGCACGCCGAACTTCACCGAGAAAGTCAAGATCAGCGTCCCGTATGATGACGTCGCCATCTTCGGAACCTTCTTCGGTGTGTGGGATAACATCATCGCGATCAGCGCGATGCGCAAAGAGGGCGTGACCCAGGATTCAACGCCGCCGAGTCCGGGCCTGTGTAGTTAGTAGGCCGCGGAGCCGGTGGTTGTGGACCGAGTGGGACAGTTGATTTCGAACAGGACGAGGAAACCTAGTTCCTGGGAAGCTCGGCGGAGAGGCCACGCGGGAACTCAAGAAGGAATTCTCTCAAGCCTGAGAGAGTGAACATGAAAGGAAAGCCATGAAACCCAAAGCAATTATTCCGTTGGTGCTGGGCGTTTGCGTAGGTGGTATCGCCATCAAGCTCGTGTTGAACGTGGTGGCCAACGCTCAGGGCGCGTCGCAAGCGAATATGGCGAAATGCGCCGTAGCCAAAGTCGATATTGGTTTCGCCGAAGAAATCACGGCCGAGAAGCTGGTCTTGAAGGACTGGCCAAGAGACTCCCTGCCTGAGCAACACTTTGAAGATCTCGAAGAACTGCTAAACCGGGTGACCAATATGTACATCCCCAAGGATGTCCCGATCTACCCGACCATGCTCGCGCAGGTGGGAACGCCGCCTGGGATCCAGACCCGTATCAAGCCGGGCTATCGTGCCGTATCCGTCGGCATCGACGAGGTCACGGGTGTGGCCTACCAGCTCAAGCCCGGCGACTGGGTGGATGTCATTTCCCTCGTGGAGCGCAGGCGACGCAACAGACCCACGGAGTTTATAAGCCGCGTCATCCTGCAGAACGTGGAGATCGCGGCGGTGGGTCGGACCCTGTACAGCGGCAAGCCCGGCGACGCTCCCAAGTCCGTGGCGAGAAGCGTCACTTTGCTCTTGAAACCCGAAGAAGTCACCAAGCTGCACTTGGCACAGTCCAACAGGGGCAAAATATCACTTGCCTTACGTGGAAGTATGGATGGAGCTCAATCGGACATGCTTGCCAGTGCTAGCAATGACGAATTGCTGGGCGTTGATCCCTCAGAACATGGCGACGCTGAGGAATTACCACCCGCAGCAGCCGACCCCGCACCTGTGAAATTCGATCCTGTCCCCACCGCCGTCTGGAGCGTAACTGTCTTAAACGGCAACGACATGCGTCAAATAGAGTACATGAAACGGGGAGGCCGATGGATCCGCACGGGGTCGCTGCAACAGCAGTACGATGAAACCTCGGAGCCACCTCTGCCAGGCTAGGGCAGCGGCGGCTCGCCGAACCAAAGCAGACAACATCGCGAGGTGGACTGCGGGCGGAGAGGCCAAACTGCCGACGAATAGAGCCTCATTGATTCACTTGATTCATGGAGGCTCGTGATGTGCGGTCGCGTCGAGGATGATGCATTATCGAAGCGGGTCATCAACCCGCTGCTGGGTCGAATGTCTCGCCGGAGTCGGTTCCGCGATTTTACCTTGATCGCGTGTTTGTTGGTTCTTTGGCCGAGCTCGGCCCCTGCACAGAACTCCGTGCTCGAAGCCACTGTGCATGAAATCGAAAAGACGCGGAAGTGGATTCACGTCCCCGTAAACCAGAGCGTCTTGATCGAAACGAATCTGCCGATTGCACGACAACAAAGCCTTTCGCCTGCGATCGCCGAAATCGAGTCCATCTCCCCCACGCAGGCCTTGGTTAAGGGCATCGCGGTGGGACGGACGCAGGTGATCATCTGGGCCGATGATCAACAAATGACATTCGACGTTTCTGTCGAGCAAGAGTTGGGTCAACTCGAGGAGGCCATCCGCAGAGTGGCCCCTCATGCGGATGTCCAGACCCATTCGATCATGAGCACCGTGGTCATCAGCGGCACGGTGTCCGATGCTCGGTTGGCCGATCGGATCATGCAAGTCGCCGCGATCTTCGCCTCCGATGTCCAGAACCACT
>JADFJZ010000132.1 GCA_022565195.1 Planctomycetota bacterium
GCGATCAAGCAAATCGACCTCGGCGATATCATCACCGTCCAAGGCCGGCTCGGCAAGACCAAGACCGGCGAGAATACGGTATGGGCGACCGAGTTCAGTTTCCTGTCCAAAGCGCTACTGCCGCCGCCGGGCAAATGGCACGGCCTGTCGGATATGGACCTGCGATATCGCCGGCGCTACGTGGATTTGTTCGTCAATCCGGATGTGCGTAAGGTCTTCGAGGCACGCTCGCAGATCATTCAGGCGATTCGCCAGTGCCTCGCGGCCCGCGATTTCATGGAAGTGGAAACTCCGGTGCTGCAACCAATCTACGGCGGCGCCGCCGCCCGGCCTTTCACCACGCATCACAACACGCTGGATATGCAACTCTATCTGCGGATCAGCCCGGAATTGTATCTCAAGCGGTTGCTCGTCGGCGGGCTGGAGCGCGTTTTCGAGTTCTCGAAGAACTTCCGCAACGAAGGCATCAGCACGAAGCACAACCCCGAGTTCACCATGATGGAACTCTATCAAGCTTACGGCGACTATCACGACATGATGGACATCACGGAGGCCTGCGTGTCGGCGGCGATTGAAAAGATCGGCGGCGGATATGAGCGTCCCTTCGGCGAGCACACCCTCAATTTCAAGCCGCCCTGGCCTCGGCGAAAGTATGCCGAACTGCTGTCGGAGTACGGCGGCGTGACCCTCGGCGACATCGCGGCCATCCGCGCCAAGGCCGATCAACTGGGGATCGAACACGGCAAGATGGATGACGCAGTGGTGACCAACGCAGTATTCGAGGCCACGGTCGAGCCGCAGTTGATTCAGCCGACGTTTGTGCTGGATTATCCGGCGCCGCTGTGCCCGTTGACCAAGCGCCACCCGGACGATCCGTCGATCGCGCTGCGCTTCGAGGTTTTTGTTGCCCGCATGGAACTGGGCAACGCCTACAGCGAGTTGAACGATCCGCTCGTGCAGCGGGAGACGCTGTCGAAGGGACTGGCCGGCGAGGAAGACGAGACCATGGCGGTCATGGACGAGGACTTTATCATGGCGATGGAATACGGCATGCCGCCTGCGGGCGGGCTGGGGATCGGCATCGACCGGCTGGTGATGCTGCTGACCAACCAGACGAGCATCCGCGATGTCATCCTGTTTCCGTTGCAGCGGCCTTTGAGTCGGGGGAGCGACGAGAATACCGAAGCAGATTCATGAGGCGCGGGTCGGATTGAAACGAGGGTGGCGCTTGCCTCGCGGATGGAGATCATTGAGGGTTTGGGGCGGCTGCTAAACGGCAAGCCGGTGGCCACGCTGTTTGGATTATGGTGTACAAGTTCTTTTTGACATTTCGCTACTTGCGTAAGAGGCGGATCGCTTATTTTGCGATTCTGGCGGTGGCGTTGTGTGTGGCCATGGTGCTGGTCGTACACAGCGTGATGGGCGGGTTTCTCGACACGGTGCGCAATAGTTCGCGGAAGCTGCTGGGCGACGTCATTCTCGAAATCGGCAGCATGGAGACCTTCCCATATTACGACGAGTTTATCGCCGAATTGAACGAAAAAATGGGCGACGAGATCGTTGCCGCCGCGCCGGTGATCATCAATGTCGCCTTGCTGAGGGTCTTCGGCGGGCTGGAGCGGGATCGCAATGATTACTGCCTGATCAACGGCATTCGGCTGGACGAGTACCGCAAGATCAACAGCTTCGGCGACGGCCTGTACTACGACAAGCATTTCCCCGGCACGACAACTCTGGAAGAACAGGCCATGCCCATGTGGCGCGTTGACGAGCGCGGTTTGCCGCGCTTGCCGGCGGATTATGAACGGGCGTACGCCGACTACCAGAAAGCAACGGATGATCCCGATGTGGAAGCAAAGTACAAACGGCAACCGTTCCAACCTTACCCGGGGCCGGGGGTGTTCAAGTGGGCCGAAGGCCTGGGGTACGACGAGTCTGACAATGATCTCCTGCCGGGTATTATCATCGGCGTGGACATGGTGGCCTGGCGGGAAAAGGACGGCAGTTATACGCGCAAGTACAACAAAGGAGCGCGGGTCCGGGTGCAGGTGCCGTCGCTGACGCGCTCGGGCGGCTTCACCAAGACCGACCCGTTCTTGCAGGGTTTCTTCCGCTACGTGGACGATTCGCGAACAAAAATCTTCGACATCGACAGCAAGAACATCTATGTCGATTTCCACTTGCTCCAGCGTCTCATGGGGCTCGACGCCCGTGAGTACGTCGACGGCTCGGGTTTTTCGGCGCCGCGGGCCACGCAGATTCAAGTCAAGCTCCGCGAGGGGGTTGACTACAATCGGGCCCGCGACACCATCAGAACCCTGTGGGACGATTTCGGGGCGCGCTATGCAGTGTTTTGTCCTGATCCTATGGACGCTTTCTCGCTGACCCGGGGCATGCAAGTGCAGACCTGGGAAGAGCGCAATGCCGGCTTTATCAACGCAGTCAAGAAAGAGCGGATCCTGGTGGACATTCTGTTCGCTTTGATCAGTCTGGTGGCCGTTCTGCTGGTCGGTTGTATTTTCTACATGATCGTGCAGGAAAAAACGCGCGAGATCGGCATCATCCGCAGCATGGGCGCGACGTCCGGCGGAGTGTGGGTCATTTTTGTGAGCTACGCGCTGGTGATCGGCATCGTCGGTTCCGCCATGGGCACAGTGGTCGGCGTGCTGTTCGTGCGATACATCAACGAGTTCCAGGATTTCATCGCCGAAAAGATCCATCCGGAACTGCTAGTGTGGAGCCCGGAGAACTATGCCTTCGACAAGATTCCCAATATCGTGAAACCGTTCGATGCCGCCGTGATCGCCGGCATTGCCGTCTTTTCTTGCGTGCTCGGTTCTTTGGTCGCTGCGCGCAAGGCCGCCAAGATCTGGCCCGTGGATGCCATTCGCTATGAATAAGCCCGCGCAAACGGCCGGCACTATATTGACGGCCAAGCGTCTGACCAAGTTTTATCCCATGGGGATCGGCAGCGGTCTGGAAGTGCTCAAGGGTGCGTCACTGTCGATCGCCACGGGCGAGTTTCTGGCCATCATGGGTTCGTCGGGCAGCGGCAAGAGCACGCTGTTGCATATCTTGGGCGCGCTCGACTCGCCGACCAGTGGGACGGTGCATTTCAATGGGCAAAATGTCTTCAGCCAATCCAACAGTGCCCGCGATCGCCTGCGTTGCGAATCGTTCGGATTCGTATATCAGTTTTACCACTTGCTGCCGGAATTGAGCGTGTTGGAAAATGCGATTTTCCCACAGATGATCCGAAACTCCACCTGGAAGTGGTTCAAAGAAAAACGGCGAGCCAAGCAACGGTGTTTGCAGATTTTGGAGAAAGTGGGGCTTCAAGATCGGCTGAAGCACAAACCCAACGAATTGTCCGGCGGCGAGCGTCAGCGCGTGGCCATTGCCCGCGCCCTGGCCAACGAGCCGCCCGTCTTGCTTGCCGACGAACCTACTGGTAACCTAGATAAGAAGACGGGCAGGGAGGTGTTGTCGTTGCTCCGCGACTTGCACGGAGCAGGGCAGACCATCGTCATGGTGACCCACGATCCCGAAGTCGCTGGCGCGGCGGATCGAGTGCTCCGGCTGGACGATGGGAAAATCGTGAGTGCCGGTTGAAAGCGGAGCGACTCCCGCGCCTCGATCGGCACCTGTGCCGCACGTGCTGGATGAAAGGCCACCACATGATTCATAAAGAACCCAACCCGTATGCTCCCGATTCCAATCTCAAGGTCTGGATCGACGGCGAGTTCTTTCCCGCCGACCAAGCCAAGATCAGCGTGTGGGATCACGGCCTGCTGTACGGCGACGGCATCTTTGAGGGGATTCGTGTCTACAACGGCAAGATCTTCGCCTGCACCGAGCATTTGGATCGCTTCTTCGAGTCCGCCGTCGCCGTCCGCCTGACGCTGCCCATGACCAAGGATGAGATCCGCTCCGCCATGCGCGAAGCGCTGAAGGTCAATAGCCTTACGGAGGGTTACATTCGCCTGGTCGCAACCCGCGGCGTCGGCACGCTGGGCCTGAGCACCAAGTACACCGCCAATCCATCGATCATCATCATTGCCGCGACGATTGCACTGTACCCTCAGGAATTGTGTGACACCGGCCTGTCGCTGATCAGTTCGTCTTACGTGCGGAACCACCCGAACTCGATTTCACCGCGCGTGAAGTCACTGAACTATCTCAGCAGCATCCTGGCCAAGACGGAAGCCCAGTTGCTGGGCGCGCACGAAGCCGTGATGTTCAATCATCTCGGATTCGTGGCGGAGTGCAGCGGCGACAACATTTTCATAGTGCGGAACGGCGAATTGCTGACGCCTGATACGGCTGCGGGCATCCTGGCCGGCATCACGCGAAACATCGTCATGGAGCTGGCGCGGCAGCGCGGCATCGCCGTGACTGAGAAGGCCCTGGTGCGCGACGACCTGTACGCCGCGCAGGAATGTTTCCTCACCGGCACCGCCGCGGAGATCATCGCGGTCACTTCGATCGACGGCCGGCAAATCGGCAACGGCAAACCCGGCGAAATCACCAACGCCCTCAAGGCGGATTACGAAAAGTACCGCTCGGCGTAGTCTTGCGTTTCGTGAGCACTTCGACGTTGCGTTCGGTTTCAAGTCCACCCTGCGCTGGCGAAGAATAGGCGTTGAGCCGTGGCCAGCGTGTCGCAAGTGCCACCGGGCAACGGTTGCTGAAATCCCGGGACCAGATCGAACGCACCTTCGGGTTGATGAGTACGATCTCGTTTGGGTTCAAGGGTTTGCCGGCCTGGGCGCGCCGGAAGCACCGTGTTTTCCGACGGATATGGGCCAAAAACCTGCTCCATCATGCGTGGCTCCTCACGAAACCCAGAGCCGCTTGATGCAATTTGTTGTTCAGGCTGCGGACCGCGGTCTCGGCGACCTGCGGATGGTCCGGACCCTGAAGGGCCCGGCTCAAGGACGTGCAAGGCCGGTCTTGACGCCATGCTAATCACGTACCCGACTGAAGTTGGTGGCAAACGTAACGGTTGCCCGACTGCGGAGCGGATACGCACTGCAACGTCCGAAAAAAACACACTTCGCTCAATCAGGACAATGGATTCGCGGGAACCTCTGTCTGCTTGACGATAGCATGTGAGTCGAGTGGTTGCGGAGATTGCGGCGATGATGAGCTGGGAATTCGCGTTTGGCGCCGTTTTCATCCTGTGGGGCGTGTTCCTGTTCCTGCAGGTCATCGCCGTGGAAATCCGCCGGCATCGGCTGCAACTCGAAGCCGAGAAGCAAATGGAAGAAGACAAGGCGCGACGGGATAATCTCCTGCCGATCGCCACCGCCAGCCCCATCACTTATGCGCCGCCCGAGATCCCCGACGACTTTTCCTGACCCGGACACTTCACCGGTGCTCTGCGGTATCAAATGTTTAGGGTGGCGCTCGCAGAGTTTGAAAAACGCTCGCCACAGCAAGAAAAGGAGCCGGTCCACCGCGGCGGACCGGCTCCCATCGTGTTTTTACTGAATCGACCGCCTCAGTTGAATCGAAGCGCTACGATTCGATCGGCGCTCGCGCCCGCGGCTACGGAACGATCAGGATGCAGTCCCGTGCGGAGAACGCCGTGCCGTTTTCGAGCACGCCGGACAGTTCAAGCGTCACTTGGC
>JADFJZ010000133.1 GCA_022565195.1 Planctomycetota bacterium
ACGTTTGGAAATGGACAAACAAGGCCGGATCCTGCTGCCGGAGCGGATGCTCAAGCGTGCCGACATCGGTACGGAGCTCATGCTCACTGGAGCGGGAGGCCACCTCGATCTGTGGAACAGAGCGGTATACGAAGAGTTCGTGGAGAGCAACTGGAGCCGCTGGGCAGAGGTACAGAAAAAGGCCCGCCTGGCGAGCCGGAAGAAAGCACCCGACGGGTCGTGACCCACGATCCCGTCCGCAGCATAACGCACCATGAAGCGAGAGAAATAAGGCAGGGCCGGTGAGGTTCACACCTCGATCTTCATTCGCCTGCCGCGACTAACTGTCGCGATTCCCTCGACTCTCGCATCTTTTGATATTGAGCAGTGACCGCTTACCTGCTCGTCGCCAGTGAATGTCTGAGATTCGCATTCAGGTCCGCTGTCCGGCATTAGGAAGCGAACGGATTCGCCGAGCCGATTCAGCGGTGGACGTGTTCGGTGCCAAGCCATGTGCTCAGCATCCCTTGTTCGCAAGGTTCTGAGCAGCCGTTGCGTTGCGGGCGGCATCTGAAACGTACGAAGGGGCGCGCCGTCTGCACGGATGCGTGACGGCGACCCCTGTTTTTCGTTGGGGCGCGCCGTCTGCACGGATGCGTGGCGGCCTCCCCTGTTTCGTCCCGGTGACGAAATCGTGCGTGATTGCGGTCACGCATGATGGAACGGATGCCGACGCCTTCGAGGAGCCCCGCGATTGCTCCGCCTGCCGGACACCAGCCGGTCCTGTGCCGCGAAGTCATTGACTTGCTCGCCGTCCCCCGGGGCGGCTGCGCCATCGATGCGACGATCGGTCTCGGCGGGCACGCAGCCCTGCTTCTCAACGAGCTGGGGCCGGACGGCTTGCTGATCGGAATGGACGCCGACGAGGGAAATCTCGAGCTGGCCCGGGAAAACCTCGGCCCCTCGGCAAAGGTCAGGTTGTTTCACGGACACTTTGAGAATATCGAGGAAGTGTTGAAAGACGTAGGGATCACGACAGTGGACACGGTGCTCGCGGACCTGGGAATTAGCAGCAATCAGCTCGACGATCCGGCCCGCGGGTTCTCATTCAGTACAGACGGGCCGTTGGACATGAGGATGGATCGACAGTTGCCGACCACCGCCGCGGATCTGGTCAATCAGCTCTCCCAGAAGGATCTGGCGGACTTGATCTACCACAACGCTCAGGAGCGGGGTAGTAGGCGGATCGCACGGGCCATCTGTATGGCTCGCCACGACCAGCGGATCACCACGACCACGCAGCTTGCGGACATAATTTGCAAGGCATTAAAGCAAAACCCGGATTCTCACCGATCCAAGATACATCCAGCCACACGATCATTCATGGCTCTGCGGATCGCCGTGAACCGTGAACTGGAAGCACTGGAACAGTTTGTTCAGGCGCTGCCGCGTATCCTCAAGCCCGGCGGAAGAGCGGGCGTCATCAGCTTCCACAGCCTGGAAGACGGCCTGTGCAAGAGGGCGTTCCGGAAGATGAAGACCGAGGGCCGCGTCAACATCATCACCAAGAGACCCATAACGCCAACGGCACAGGAGCGCCGAGAGAACCCCCGATCACGCAGCGCTAAATTGCGGGTCGTCGAAAGAACCTCAACGGATTGAGCGTCCGACGGCGGATCACCATGCAGTCAGTAGAGAGAAGGAGCTCTCCCATGACGCGAGAAACCAAACTAGGATTGGTCATCGGCGGCGCGTTCATTTTCTGTTTCGCCCTGATCCTCAGTCGCACCGAGAATGAGGCGAGTGTCAATCAACAGATCGCCGGCCTGTGGTCATCCAGTCTGGACGAAGAAGACATCACCGAACAGGCAGGTGATGGCGACCTTTCGCAATCGCTGATCGCCTACGCGCCCCCCCGTGTCGAACCACAGCCCCACAACCGAACTCGATCACCGCAGTCTGGCGCCGGCCCAGCCCAGGCTGCGACCCATGGCCCAAGCGCGCCGGCCGAGGTCAACACAGCCCTCCTCCGGGAGGAAACGCCTCAGCCGGATCCCGCGCTTGATGCCGAATTGCGTCAGTCTCCACCTACCACAACTTCCCCCCCACCTTTCACGGTGACTGACGCGATTACCAATCGTCCCCTGCCCGGACCGAACGAGCCGGACAGAGAGGTTTCACATAGCGATCTGGTTCCCACCAAACAGGACGCCGGCGTGGCGAAGCCCGCGGCTTCTGCCGCAGTGCAACGTGCCACGCCGCCGCCCGCGCCACCGAAGAAGAGGACGCCACGCCCGAAGCCCCGGCGCGTGCAGATCTACGTGGTGGCCAAGAATGACAATCTGACCAAGATTGCCCGTAAGTTCTCTGGCCGGAGGAGCAGCGGCAAGACCATCGCGCAGTACGTGGATCTGATCTTCGAGACCAACCGTGATGTGCTCAAGGATAAGAACTCGGTCCGAGCCGGCCAGAAACTGCGAATACCGATCGAAAAAGCACCGCCCAGTCGCGCCCTCGAAGAAACAGCCCTGGCTGTGGCCGAAGCCGGTCGGCGAGAGAAGGCTGCCGGCGCCCGGAGAACGCAGAAAGAAACCACGGGCATCGCCTTTCGGTGGTACCAAGTCAAGCCCAAGGACCGCTACACCAAGATCGCGAAGGAGCAACTCGGCAACGAGAAGCGCTGGAAAGAAATATACGAACTCAACAAGAACATCTTCGCCGATCCGGACCGCATCCGGCCTGGAGTTCGGATCAAGCTGCCCAAGTAAAGCGAGGCACGACTATCCACCAATGAACGCACTCCGAATCAGCGTGCTGCTATTTTTCTTCGGTTGCGTGGGCATCGTGCTGGCGGGAATTCGAGTTGAGCAAACCCGCTGCATGGCCCGCATTCAAAACACTCGACTTAAACAACTGTCCCTCAGACGCACGCTGCAGGGGCAGCAGTTGCAGATCGCACGATTGCGCTCGCTGGATCAAGTGACCCGGCGCATTGATCGGCTGCGGCTGCAAGTCTTCGCGCCGGAGGAAATTGACCAAATCGCAACCTCTGAGAACCTCAACTTCGCCCTGGTCGGCGATTGATTCGCGAGAAGCATGAAATTAAAGTACGTTGATCCTCCGCAGCAGTCGACAAATCGCTGGGGGCATGTCTGCGTCGGGATTGTCGTGCTCTGTTTTGCAGGCCTGAGCGGCCGCTTGGTCTATCTGCAAACGGCAGCGCGCCCGCGCGCCTTGTCGCACCGCGACCGTCAGCAGACTCGCCAGGTGGATCTGCATGCCCAGCGCGGCTCGATCTTCGACACGCGAGGCCGACTGCTGGCCGCCAGCGAACCGCAACCCAGCGTGTTCGGCGACCCGCAGCGAATCAAAGACATTGGACACGCAGCCTCTCAGCTCGCAGCCATCCTCGGAACGTCGAGGGATCGCCTGATTGAGCGGATCGAGCGTCGCCGCCACACACGTTTTGTGTGGCTGGCCCGCAAAGTGTCACCCGGCGAAGCCCAGGCCGTGCGGGCGCTCGACCTGGCGGGCATCGGCATTAAGGACGAGTCGCATCGCTTCTACCCCAATGGACCGGCACTGGCGCACGTTTTGGGTTTCGTCAACATCGATGGCGTGGGGCTTGAAGGCCTGGAACTACAGTTCAACGACCTCCTCACCGGCGAGCCGGCTGCGCAGTACGCATGGTGCGACCTGCGACGACGGCCAATCTGGACAAAGAGCGAAAGCAGCACCGCTCCGACACACGGCGACAATCTTGTCTTGACCATCGACCTCGTTATCCAGCGCTACGTCGAAGAAGCTCTGGAACATGCCGTCACACAATTCCAGGCCGAAAGCGCCGTGGGCATCGTGATGTCGCCACGCGACGGCGATGTCATCGCCATGGCCGGCTATCCAACATTCGACCCGAACTACCACCGCGAATACCCGAGCGCGCACAAGCGCAATCGCTGCCTCACGGATCCAGTCGAGCCGGGGAGCTGCTTCAAGCCGCTGATCATGTCCGCCGCCCTCAGCGAAGGCGTGGCCCGCCTCGATGAGACCGTGGACTGCGGCAGCGGCGTGTGGTTTTTCGGCAGTCGCAGAATGCGCGACACGCACGCCAATGGCAAACTCACGTTCGAGGACGTTCTGATCAAGAGCAGCAACATCGGCATGGGACACATCGGAACTCGTCTGGGCAACAAAGCGCTATACGAGTACGTTCGCGCCTATGGGTTTGGTGCCCGCACCGGCATCAGCCTGCCCGGCGAAAGTGCCGGCATCTTGGCCCCCGTCCGCAAGTGGTCGAGCTACTCCAAGACTTCCATCCCGATCGGCCAGGAACTGGCCGTCACCCCGATCCAGTTGGCGACGGCTTTTGCAGCGCTGGTGAACGGCGGCACGCTCCGGCCGCCACGGCTTGTCCGGATGGTGCTGGATTCGGCAGGAAAGCAAAATACGCCGGACCACCAGCCCGGCCCGCCTCGCCAGGTCGTTCCTCCGGAAGTGGCCGACGCCGTCGCCAAGCAGGCGCTGGTGCGAATGGTCAACGCAAGCCCGCACGATATCAAGCTGGCGAAGTACCAAGTACTCGGCAAGACCGGCACGGCTCAAGTGCCCTATCGCAACCGACGCGGCTATGAGCCGGACGCCTTCCTCGGCTCGTTCCTGGGCGCCGCACCGGCGCACGATCCGGTCGTGTCAGTGCTTGTAATGATCCGAAAGCCGAAACGCAGCCTGGGGTACTACGGCGGCACCGTCGCCGGCCCGGCGGTCAGGGAGATCATTCAAAAGACTCTCGCATACTGGGATATTACGCCCGATCGCGATCCATCCAGCGTGGCAATGTTGGCCATGAAGACGGCAACGGAGTAAACGCAGCATGTAGCTGATTTCACAGGTCCGTATCAACGAAGTTCCCAGCGTGGCCCGGGGTGCAAGACGTGCGTGGCGTGGCGGCCCCGGGCCGCGGTTTGTTTTGATGGTGGTTTCAGCGAGTCGACATTGAACCGTTCGTGTAAGGAGGTACAATCGCCCTTCTTAATGGACTCTCTTTAAGCGCGGTCAAGGACGACTCGAATGCCATCGGCCCCAACCCCCACACGCCGCCCCCTGCTTCAGCTTCTCAGGGACGCCAACGTCGAATTCACTTGCACGAAGCCGCTGGACTCCGTCTGGGTTGCGGGCCTCTCGGATGATTCGCGCCGCGTGGAGAAAGAGAGCCTGTTCGTCGCCGTCGATGGCACAGCCGATGACGGCCATCGGTTCATTGCGCAGGCGATCGACTCCGGTGCCAGCGCCGCTGTGCTCAGCGACCCAAGCAGCATCGATGAGCGCGTGCCTAACATTATTGTCGCCAATACGCGGCTGACGTTGGCCAAACTGGCAGCCACACACAGCGGACTCACGGCGCTGCAAGCAAACGGCGATCTCCACGTCATCGCAGTCACCGGCACCAACGGCAAGAGCACGACAGGCCACTTGGTTCGCAACATACTGCGGGAAGCAGGTCATTCGACGGCGCTGTTGGGCACGATCGAGTATGACCTCGTCGGCCGACAGCTCGACGCGCCCTGGACCACGCCGCCCCCGATTCAACTCGTACAATTCCTCGTCGAAGCCCATCGGCACGGCGCCCAATACGCCGTCATGGAAGTATCCAGC
>JADFJZ010000134.1 GCA_022565195.1 Planctomycetota bacterium
GTCGCCGTTGCCCGATCGCTTTATTCCAGCCTAACCATTCACCGGGCCAAGTCAAGCACGGCAGGTTGTGGCCTCGCCGAACGAGCGCTACAATCTCGTGTCATGAAGCTCATGCGCGAGATTCGATTCAGTGTCCTGCCGCCGTCCACCGGCGTCACAAACTCATGGGCCGGCTGGCCCAGCGCAACGTCAATCGCGCCTTTCCTTACACTGCAAGTGGTTTTGCGCGGTGTCGCTGACCCGCGCACCGGCTACCTGTGCAACGTGCAGACCATCGACCACACAGTGCGTGAATGCGTCGTGCCGCTTGTTGTGGAGTCGCTACAGACAAAGAGGCTTCCGCCGACCGGCGAAACACTGGTTGAGGTCTGTTGGAACGCTCTGCGGAACAATGTGCCGCGGGGAACGGAGCTTGAAGAACTGAGATTGGCGCCGACGCCACACTTGATTTTCAGTAAGCATTCGGGAGCACAGAACATGGTATCCATCACTGAGTCGTTCGAGTTCGCGGCGTCACACCGCTTGTATTGCCCGTCGATGTCGGAGGAAGAAAACCGCGCACTGTTCGGAAAATGCGCGAATCCCAACGGCCATGGGCACAACTACGTCGTCGAAGTGACCGTGCGCGGCACGCCGGATCCGACCACCGGGAGGATCGTCTATATTCAAGAAATGGAATCAATCGTCAAAGAACAGGTCGTGGACCGCTTCGATCACAAGCACTTGAACCTGGACTGCCCCGAATTCGCGGACCTCAATCCCTCGGTGGAGAACATCACGACGGTCATCTGGAAATTGCTGGACGGACAACTTGAACCGGCCCGCCTCTCCAAAATCCGCGTCTGGGAAACGCCGAAAACCTACGCGGAAATTGAGGAGAAAAAACAGAGCACAGAAGCGTGATTCACTACTGAGAAGATTTCAAACGCACCGCCGGAAGGCGTTTCAGTCGTTGGGTGCGTGGGTCAACTTCGATGCCGACGGACTCGAGGGCGGTGACCCCAAGGATGGGTTCGGCGTCGTCCTTCCCGAAGATCACTGTCGCCCCAACCATTTCCCCCATGAATTCCACCTCGGCGACGGTCACGTCCAGCGTCACTTCGCTGCCGTCCGCCAGCTCATAGATTCTTTGCCCTTTCGGCACCAAGCCGATCTCGCGAAGGCGGTTCCCGGGCACCAGGCAATCGATCGATCCCGTGTCCACCAGAAACAACCCTTCCCATGACTTTTCCGGATCACCCGGATTTCGAATCGCCACGGTTACCTGAGTCACACCCATCACCAAACCTCCGCCAGATTTCCTCTACTCCAATGCTAGCAATTCGACATGCACGACGCAATACTCACCGTCCCTCAGCCCACCCTGAGGTAGTATGAGCATGCTTCCTTCCCCTTTTTCTCTTTTCTCTTTTTTATTTCCCCAACGTTGCAAGGACTTCGTCAAGCACCTTCAGGCCGACGTCGATTTGTGCTTCGTTGATGCACAGAGGTGGCGTGATGCGGATGGCCGTCTCGCCGCAGGGCAGCAGGAGCAGGCCGCGATTGAACGCTTCCTGAATGATGCGGTCGCGCAGGTCCGGGTTGTTTTGTTCCCCGTTCTTGCCTCGAACGATATCAAACCCGATCATCAGTCCGCGGCCACGGACGCGGGCCATGCAGCGATGCCGCTCGGTCATTTCGCGCAACCGAGCCTGCACAATCTCGCCCATTTTCGCGGCGTTCTCCATGTAGCCGCCTTCGACTAGCCCAATGGTCGCCAGCGCCGCCGCACAGCAAACCGGGTTGCCGCCGAAGGTGCTGCCCTGTGCGCCGGGCGGCCAATTCATGACCGAGTCTTTGGTGATCAGCGCCCCCAGCGGCATCCCGCTGGCCAGACCCTTGGCGGAGCAAATAATGTCCGGGATCACATCATCATGCTGACACGCCCACCATTTTCCAGTGCGGCCAATGCCGCTCTGAATTTCGTCGGCGACCATTAAAATGCCGTGCTGATCGCAGAGCTGCCGCAGCGCCGGAAGAAAATCTTTCGGCGGAATGTTGTAGCCGCCTTCGCCCTGAATCGGCTCGACAAAAATCGCCGCCACTTCTTCCGATGGAAAGTGTCTCGTAAACAGGTTGCCGGTGATGTCATCAAGTGTGCCGTACTTGGCGTGCGAAACCATTGGAATCAACGGCCCGAAGCCGAGCTTTTGTTTGAACTTCGATGCTGTCAGGGCGAGTGAACCCATCGTCCGGCCATGAAACGCACCGTGAAACGCGATGATCCGCTTGCGGCCGGTCTTGTGCCGGGCCAGCTTGATGGCTGCTTCAACCGTCTCCGAGCCGCTGTTCGTGAAATAGACTCTGGTCTTTTCTTTGCCCGCCCAGGGCGCAATCGCGCCGAGTTTTTCTGCCAAATCGACCATCACTGGATAATAGAAATCACTCCCGCAGATGTGGATCAAGTCCGCAGCTTGCTTTTGAATCGCCTCGACGACTTTGGGATGGCAGTGCCCGGTCGCGCACACCGCAATGCCCGCCGCAAAATCGAGAAATCGATTCCCGTCAATATCCTCTACAACCGACCCGCTCGCCCGCTTGACCACCAGAGCGTATTCGCGCGTATTTGAAGGCGACGTGATCGCCACGTCGCGCCGCACCAGTTGCTCCGCCTTCGGCCCCGGAAGCGCGTCCATCACTTCCGGCGCAGGGCCGATCCAGTCATTTTCTTGTTCGCCAGTGGGTGGGTTGGGACTGGAAGACAACATCGACATATCACCTATACTTTCCGGTACGCTGTGCGGGCGGACTGAGTGCCATCATCGAGATCCACAAATTCATAATCCCCGAACAAATTCGGGGCCTCTTTCTGCATAATTCGGCAGACTGCGGCGGCCAGTTTGCGTATTTCCGTTTCGGCGTGCTCATTGCAGCGTAGCTCCACAAAATGGCGCAGCGCCCGAGCGTTAGCGGTCACAAAGATCTTGGTCTCCGTGGCATTAGGCAAAACGGACCGGGCCGATTGTCGAGCAACCTTACGCCGCAGCGTTTTGTCCTCCATGTCGGCCAGCTTGGTGGACAATCCGTCCACCAGCTTCTTGTACGCCGCCAGACTGTCCTGCACGGCCGCCAGCCATATTTCGTGCAACTCCGGGTCTTCCGCGATGATCTCCGGCTCGACAAAATCGGTTTCCGATTCATCGACGTAGCGCTGCGACAGTTGCGAATAGCCGAAGCCCGCCCGGTGGCGGACCAGTTCATGTGTCAAGCTGCGGGATACGCCGGTGAAAATAAAGTTCCAGACCGCGTGCTCAAGCACCGAGCCGTGCCCGACCTGCAAGATGCGATCCAGATACTTCGAATTCCCGCCCGGCCGAGGCTTGACGAAACTCATGTAACACACCCGACCGGCGACCTCGCAGAGTTTCTGGCCGGCAATCTCCGTATCCGTTTGCCAGGATTGCACGTCGTGGTCGGCAAGAAATTGATCGATTTCTGCGTCGTTCGTTGTCTGCCGCCCGACTAAATAGACTTTCGGCTCTCGAATAATCCGCACGGCGATACTCCAACCTGCGCTCTTTCCGAAAACGGAAGTGGCGACCGATGTCCTCGTCGGCCGATCCGCCGCGGCCGACGAGGCGCAAGCCGCTACAGCAATGTATCTGTTTCGCGTCTGGTTGTCCCGCAGGGACGTTCGATAATAGCCCAGCGATTCATCGCTGGGTTCCGGGTCCAAAACCAGAATTAAGTCCTGTAGGGACGGCTGACATGTTCGAGCACAAAGACGTTCGACGACTTCGCTTCAGTCGTCCCTACAGGACTCACCGCTTCAACGGCACTCCACGATCCCAGCCCTGAAGGGCTGGGCTATTCTCATTAGGCCCCTCTGGGGCTGACGTCCACCTGCCACGTAACCGCTAAACACATACCGAGCAATTGCATTTTCAAACAGAATCTAGTGTTCTGGATTCGGACGCTTCAATGTACATCCGGCTTGGCTTGTTTGCAATCGACGCAAGCGGCAAATACGATACGGGCGACCGTGTGGTCGTTCCGTCTTTGACAAGCACTGTGAGTAGTGATGCCCGATCCACAACCACCTACGTCCCCTGATCCAGAATGGTGGAAACGGACCGCCCCGCGGCCGCTGGGCGCCCTGTGTAATCGTGTGCTGCTGATCGGGCTGGATGGGGCGACCTTCGACATCCTGCGTCCCATGATGGATCAGGGCCGGATGCCGAACCTCAAAGGCATGATCGAACGCGGCGCCTCCGGCGTGTTGATGTCCACCATTCCGCCCATCACGCCCGCCGCCTGGACCACCTTCATGACCGGCAAAGGGCCGGGAAAGCACGGCATTTTCGATTTCGAGCGCTACAACGTCCGCACGAACGAACTGACTTTCAACAGCACCTACCTCGTGCGCGATCGCACGATCTGGCAGATTCTCGGTGATGCCGGCCTGCGGGTCGGCAGCCTGCTCGTGCCCATGACCTATCCGCCGCAGGCTGTGAACGGCTTTCTCGTATCCGGATTCGGCACGCCCGGCACAGACACGGAATTCACACACCCGAGCGATCTCAAAGCCGACATTTTGGACCGTTGGCCGGATTTCACCTTCAAGACCAAGTGGAATCACAACGCCTCCCGCGACCTCGGCGTATTTCGCTCGAACGTCGATGCCATCAAGCAGAGCTTCACGGGCGGCGTCGAACTGGCGCGCCACTGTGGTGAGAAATACGGCTGGGACGTCATGATGGTGTTGTATAAATTGGTGGATAACCTCCAACACAAGACATGGAAATACCTCGATCCCAAGACCGCCGGCCGTGATCCGGCACGGGCGGAACTGTCCGCTGACTGCTTTACCCATCTGGATCGTTGTATTGGAGATTTGATTGAGTATGCAGATTCGCGCGATGCGAGCGTGATGATCATGTCCGACCACGGGCATGGTTCACTGGACGGAAAAGTGCAACCCAATTTACTGCTTCGCCAATGGGGCTATCTTGGCGTGAACCGGGCCAGACAGCTCAAGACGCGCGCCTCCGGCATTGTGAATCGCTGGCTCAGCGGCGGAGGTGACAAGTTTACCCGGAACCACAGCATTGAGGACGATCTGGCCGTCGATTGGCCGACCACTCGAGCGTTTGTCGCTCACGCCGGCATGTGCGGATTCCTGTACATCAACCTCAAAGGGCGACAGGCAACGGGTATCGTGGACCCGGCCGATTACGACCGCCTGCGAAAACAAATTTCCGAAAAGCTGCTCAGCGTCACCGTGCTCGACGCGAACGGCGAAGAGATTGCACCATTCGAGGCTGTCCACGAACCGGAAACGCTTTACGGCTGCGACCGGGAGCAGTACGAGTGGCTGCCGGATTTACTGCTCGTTCCTCGGCCGGGCTTGGCGGTCGTGCGGAAGATCAGGAGCAGGCAACCCGTGATGTGGAGTTCGTTCCGCAAACTGGAAGGCACGCACCGAATGGAGGGCATCTTCATTGCCGCCGGCAAGCACATTCGCCATCAAGAAAACGTCGCCGCGGAGATGGCGGATATCGCGCCGACCTTGCTCTCGGCGGTGGGCCTGCGCATCCCCGCCGACATGGACGGGCGTGTCATCAGCGAGATCTTTGACAAATCCCCT
>JADFJZ010000135.1 GCA_022565195.1 Planctomycetota bacterium
CCGCAGGACGGCGTTTGTAGTTTGCAGGGTCGTGATCTCCGGAGGATTTTGTGGCAGGAGTTCCAGGTCCGCTATGCGCGATCCAGCGTGTACTATTTGCTCCATCACCAAGTCGGGATGCGTTATCTGAAGCCGTGTCCGATGCACCGCAAGACCGATCCAGCGGCCCAGGTAGCTTTCAAAAAAAGTTCCCTCAAACGCTCGAAGAAATCCAGCAGTCGCATGCGGACCAACGCGTTGAGGTATGGTTCCAGGATGAAAGTCGCTTCGGGCAACAGGGGTCGTTAACCCGTGTGTGCGCCGATCGGTGTTCGCGTCCTCGGTGTCCGCGACAAACCGAGTACAAGTGGGTGTCTCTGTTTGGCGCGGTCTGCCCGGCGACGGGCGAATTTGAACTGCCTTTCGTGTCTCGGACGCCAAGAGGGGTCGCTGTATCGATTTGTGACGGGAGCCCCCTCAATTTGGGGCTCGGCGGGTGTGGCGGAAGTGGGTTCCGATAATGGGCCCGCGCAATCACAACCGGACCTCCGCCGGGGCTTCACCGAATCTCTCCGTTGCTGATTATCGGTCGATGGCAGCGCCCCGATCGTCAGGTTGACCAAGTGATGTTTGCGTAGGCGGCCAGGGATTCCGGGTTGGCCAGGGCGTCGGTGTTGCGAACGGCTTGGCCGCGCAGGGTCTGAGCGACGGCCAGTTCGACCTTCTTGCCGTTGATCGTATACGGCACGGCGGGAACCTGGTGAATGTGTTTGGGGACGTGGCGCCGCGTGGCGCCCTCGATAATTCGTCGACGAATGGCGCTGGCGAGTTGCTCATCCAGCGTCAGGCCCGGCTGGAGCACGACGAAGAGGCACACTTCCACATCGCCGTCGACATCCCGGCCGATCACGATGCTGTCGGCGACCTCAGCCATCGCTTCGACCTGTCGATAGATCTCAGCCGTGCCGATGCGCACGCCGCCGGGGTTCAGCGTGGTGTCCGAGCGGCCATAGACGATCACGCCGCCCGACTCGGTCAACTCGATGAAATCGCCGTGCCGCCAGACGCCGGGGAAGTGATCGAAGTAGGCCTGGCGATACTTCTCGCCGTCAGGATCGTTCCAGAAGCCGACGGGCTGCGAGGGAAATGGCGAGATGCAAACCAGTTCACCCTTCTCGCCCTGCACGCTCCGGCCGGTTTCGTCATAGGCGTGTACGTCCATGCCCAGGCCCAGGCACTGAATCTCGCCCGCCCGCACCGGCAGAATGGGATTGCCCAGCATGAAACAACTGATGAGATCCGTCCCGCCGGAGATGCTCGACAACTGCAAGTCCTCTTTGAGATTGGCATAGACCCAGCGGAAGTTCTCGACCGTCAGTGGCGCGCCGGTGGAGAGCACGCAGCGCAGCTTCGACAGGTCATGCTCCACGCCCGGTTTCAAAGCGCTCTTTTCGCAGGCCGAGAGGTACTTGGGGCTGGTGCCGAAGACGGTGATCCCCAGTCGCTCGGCCATCTGCCAGAGATGATTCATGTCTGGATGGGCAGGGCCCCCTTCGTAGAGTGCCACCGTCGCGCCGACGCCCAGTGAACTGACCACCCAATTCCACATCATCCAGCCGCAGGTCGTGAAATAGAAGATGGTGTCGTCCCGTCGCAGGTCACAGTGCAGCATCAGTTCCTTCATGTGCTGCAACAGCGTACCACCGTGGCCATGGACGATGCACTTGGGCACGCCCGTCGTCCCCGACGAATACATGATGAACAACGGATGATCGAACGGCAGCGGCTCGAACTCAATCGTGACTTCGCCATTCGCCAAGGAGCCGCAGGCTTTCCCGGCGCGCCGGGACGCGATTCCACCGTCAAGAAAGTCGCCCCACAGCTCCCCGATCGACAGACTGGAAATGTCCGGCGCCTCCGCCATGAACGGAACGACCACCACGCGCTCGATGCTGGGGATCTTCGCCAGTACTTCACGCACGCGCTGAAGCGAATCGATGGTCTTGCCGTTGTAGGAATACGCGTCGGCGGTGAACAATACTTTGGGCTCGATCTGCCCGAAGCGGTCCACCACGCCGTTGATGCCGAAATCCGGCGAGCACGACGACCACACCGCGCCCAGCGAAGCAGCCGCCAGCATGGCGATGATCGACTCGGGAATGTTGGGCACGAACCCGGCGACCCGATCACCACGAGCGACGCCCACGGACTTCAGCGCCGCCGCGCATCGCGCCACCTCCGCCCGCAACTCCCGGTAGGTCAACCGGCGCGTGCGGCCAAGTTCATCCTCCGCCTCGATGGCCACGCGCTCGTCGTCATGCCGAAGCAAGTGGGCCGCATAGTTCAACTCCATTCCGGGGAACCATTGCGTCTTGAGCATCTCTACGCTGCGTGGGGGCGCCACTGGTCCGCCTGCGGCGGATCCGCCAGTGCGGTAGACGTCCTCCGCAGGCTGGGTCGTAGTGATGCTCGCCAGCTTGAGCATCTCGCTCCAAAACTGGTCACGATGCTCGACCGACCACCGATGCAGCGCCGCCCACTCCGCCGCGAAGCCGTACTTTTCCCCCATCGCCCGCATGAACGCATGCATCTGACTGCGCTCGATGCGCTCTTCCGACGGTTGCCAGAGAACTTCTCTATCTGCCATTGACTAACCTCACTGCTCTACCGTTGTCGCCCCGAAGGGGCGACGGGCTGTAGCCACGGGTGCAGCGGCCCGGCTTGCCGGGACGCGCAACCCGTGGAAGGGATTGCCTCTCATACACGCCGCCCCGGAGGGGCGGAGGACGATTGCAAGACAATCGCTCAAACAAGTACGAAGCATTTATCATGTTCGATGCCATGCGCGCGCAACAACGCCAACAACTCCTCCGCGAAGTCGCGCTTCTTGTGATGTTCAGCCTGAGTCTCGATGTACGCTTTAACGTAGGCTTCCGATGACTTGCTGACCGAGAACACGGCATACCCTTCCTGCCAGGCAAACGCACGCGAATCCGGAAACGTGTCATGGACCCACCGCGAAGAGCGCGCTTTGACGGTGCGCATGAGGTCCGAGACTGCGCCGTCTGTTCGCCAGCGCAACAGCATGTGCAGATGGTCAGGCATGCCGCCGATTGTATACAATGTTCCCTTCTCGGCGCGAATGATGCCGCCGACATAGTCATAGAGCCGTGTCTGAATGTCGGGCGTGATGGATGGCCTGCGCTGCTTCGTCGAGAAGACGACGTGCAAGAGAATCTGAGAATATGTTCCGGGCATGCTGATTCCTTCGCCCCGTCGGGGCGACCACGGTGATTATGGTACTCGGCTTCCACGGGTTGCGCGTCCCGGCGAGCCGGGCCGCTGCACCCGTGGCTACAACCCTGCGCCCCTTCGGGGCGACGACCTGTCCTCGGTGGACTGGTCGTTACTGGCTACTGGGTACTGGCTACTGGGTACTGGCTACGTTTGCTGCGGCCGAAGGCCGCGCCAAGATTCAGTACGTGTAATTCTCCAGGTAGTAATCCTTGATGCGGCCTTCGGAGTTGAAGACGTAGGCGAGGAGCGCGGCGCGCATCCACATGCCGTTCTGGACTTGCTGCCAGTACTTGGCCCGCGGGTCGGCGTCGCAATCGGGGTGGATTTCCTGCCGGCGGGGCAGCGGGTGCAGAATGGCCAGCGTCGGCTTGCAGCGTGTGAGCTTCTGCGGGGTCAAGTAGAGGTTGCTGTAATCGAGTTTCGCGGATTCGCCGGGGGCTTTGTCGTGTTCGTCCTGCAATCGGGTCATGTACACCGCGTCCAGCTCGGGCAGCAGCGGGTCCAGTTCCTGCGCAGACTCGAAAGCGACGTTGTGCTCCTTCAAGTATTCGAGGATGTCGTCGCCGATGGCCAACTCCGGCGGCGATACGAAGTGGATCTTCACTTCGGGGTAGCGACACAACAGATAACACAGCGAGCGCACGGTTCTGCCGCGCTTGAGATCGCCGACCATGGCGATCTTCTTGCCGGGGAACGGGTCGGCTTTGACGCCCGCCGCCCGCCGCACCAGCGACCCGCCGCTGAAGCATTGATAGAGCGTGTAGATGTCGAGTAGGGCTTGGGTCGGGTGCTGATCCTTGCCCGACCCGCCGTTGATGATCGGGATGGTGCGCTGCATTTCATTGATCATGTGGGCCGTCTTTTCGACGAAGCCCTCCGCCGGGTGCCGCATGATGATGACGTCGAAGTACTGGCTGAAGACCCGCACCGCGTCCTCTTCGGTCTCGCCTTTGACTTCCGATGACGTCTTGGGGTCGCGCACTTCGTTGTGCCGGATGCCCATGATTTGGCAGGCCGAAGTGAAGGACAGAAACGTTCGCGTGGACGGCTGGATAAAATAGAGCATGGCCCGCCGATGGGCCAATTGCTGCCGCAGGAAGTCCGCTCCTTGGCGGGCAGTGTGGATGCGCCGAATCATCTCTGCCAACATGCAGATTTCGTCAATGAACGCCCGGCTGAACTGTTGGGCCAGGATGACGTGGAAGATGCGGTCGGCCCGCGAGAGCAGTTCCACCCGTTCGCGGGCGGGCTGAGCCAGAATGCTGTCGACGCGGTCGCTCATATTCAAGTCCTCGCTGCGAGACCTGCAAACGGATTGCGCGCAGTATAACAGAGTTGCACACCCAGGGCAGCCCATGAATGACGCACCCATCCGGTTGGCCCCCCGCGTATCCTGAACACCAGCCGACGGTCGTACTCGCTACGAAGCGCCGCCATGATGACGAGAGTATCCTGAATTGCGCTCATTTCGCCAGTTGATCGAGCTTGGTGGGGATAGGCCATGAAATCGTCTCATACCGTGCTCTGCGCGATATTCGCATTTGCGCTCACGCCCGTCGCTGTCACTCAGGCCCAGGGCTGGCCCGAAGTGTTTGATCCGCTGCAGTTGCTGGCGCTCAACCTGGAGATGGACAACGCGGACTGGCAGACGGTGCAGAACGACGATTCCTATTCCATAGAAGTTCCCGCCATGTTCTGGGCCGACGGGGAGGATCCGATCCTGGTCTCGGTTCGCCGCAAGTCGGCCGATCCCCTGAACAACGGGGGCGGTTTCATAAAAGTCAGCCTCAAGATCGACATCAACGAATTCGTGCCGGGCCAAATGTGGCGAAGCCTGCGAAAGGTGAGCCTGGAGAACGGCGACGATCAGGATGTCGTGTCCGAAGGGTTGGCCTGGAATCTTCATCGGTTCGCGGGCGGGCCGGAAGGCTATGGGTATTCGGCGGGTCTGGGCTCGTGGGTCACGCTGAATATCAACGGCACCGACACCGGCGTGTACGTCAACGCCGAG
Organism: Planctomycetota bacterium; assembly: GCA_022565195.1. Next base: position 5,288 of record JADFJZ010000135.1, read on the forward strand.
CAGCGCGACAAGCGCTTCCTGCAAAATCGCGGGCTGCACACACCCGGCGAGACGTGGCTTTACAAAGTGAGCGGCTTGAACGGTATGGAGTTGAAAGTAGGCGGTCCGGAGGATAGCCCCACCGTTCAAACGCTCTGTTATTCGCCGTTCCAGGAGCCTAATGATAAGTGCCCCACGCCGCCGAGTGAAGTGCTGGCGGCTGAGCTGCCGCCATTGATCAACATGCAGGGCATGCTCTCGCTAGGGGCGGTCAATTCTTTCGTTAGCAATCCGGACGCAATGTTCTCGCACGGCAAGAATTTTTACTTCGCGGATTTCCTGACGACTCACACTCGAAT